>CAYFWA010000408.1:0-5926 GCA_964346625.1 uncultured Myxococcales bacterium | reverse complement strand
CCTGACTCGAGTCCGAGGGGAGGACGCTGGCGCAGGGCGAAGCGCGGCGCGGATTTCCCGGGATCTGCGCGCCGCGGCCTGCGAGACCGTGATTCGTGATTACGATAAAGGGAAGCGCGCCAACTGGATTTGGCGTATACTAAAAAGAAGAAGCATGAAGATGATTTCCCCGAGCCTACCCGCCGAAACCCCGGTCGAGACCGATGCAGTAAACCAAAATATCACACTTCGAATGGGTTCACGATACGGCGGGGAGGGAGCGTCCAAGGGGCTCGTGCCTCGAGGACGATGGCGGCCCACCGGGCCAGACTCGACCGGATCCGCTCCGCTAGCGACGCTGAGGAGGCTTCCATAGCGACCATACGCGACGAGCGACCCACATCGTGAGCGATTCGAAGCCGTCAACGAGGCGGTCATGAAGCTCACCCGCGTCTCTTGCGACGTCTCTTGCGACATCGACGCGGCCTCCACGTCGAACCTCCCCGCCGCGCCACCCGCTCGGCGGACCCTGCGCCTTGGGGCGCTGCTCAAGGCGCTCGCGTTGCTTTCCATCACCGCGCTGCTGCTGGCCGAAGCCTCCCCCTTCCCCGATCGCCCGTCGCCCGGACACCCTGCCGACAGCAACACCGTGAAGCAGTACCGAGCGGGGGGCGCCCGCTGGCTCGATTCCAACCACCAGGAGCTGGTCCACTTCTTCTGTCACCCGGGCACGCCCTACCGCATCAGCCTCAACTCCGTGGGGCTGCTCAGCGCGGGCATCGATCCCGCCGAGCAGACCGCCTACCTCGAGGCGCTACGCGAGGCGGCGCGGGATTGGAGCGAGCGGATGCGCTGCCCCTGGATCCGGGTGGATCTGGACGGGGTGGATCCCCACACCCGGGTGGTGCTGGCCTTCATCGACACCCCCGGGACCTTGGCGGTGGCCACGCGGGCCGGCGACATCACGTTGAACGCGGGGCGCGACTGGTTCCCAGGGAGCAAGAAACAGGGCAACTACGGCGAGCACGGCCGCCGGGTGAGCTTCTACTGGGTGGTGGCCCACGAGCTTGGCCACGTCTGGGGCTTGGCGCACAGCGACAGCCCCGATTCGCTGATGAACGCCTCCCAGTGTGAGACCTGTCGTTGGTCCTCCTTCGAGCAAGCCGCGGCCAACGTGATCCACGCGACGAGCCTGATGCCGAGCTGGAGCCGCCCCCACTACAGCTCGCGGTTTTTCGCCCGCACCCCCGTCGAGGTCATCGAGCCCCTGCTCACCGGTGAGCTGCCCGACGAGGTGCGCCTGGCGCAGCAGCTCCCGAGCCACTGCGAGCCCGAGATGTGCGTCTCCATGAGCCTGCCCGCGCTGGCCCCCGCCCGTCCCCCCGGCTGTGAGACGGCCGATCCATACCCCACCTCGGCCCTGTTCGGTTGGCCCGCCCTGAACGAGGTGAGCCGTTCCCTGCGAGAGCTCGCCCACCAGCGGGTGGACCCGGCGCCCGATCCGCCCCCCCGTCGAACGCCCAAACGACCCGGGCATCCTCCCCTGCCCCGTGCTATCCTTCAACCCGTGGTGCTGCCGTCCAATCCCCCGGACGACCTGGAGGTCCCATGGTCTCTCTTCTCGGCTTGATCGTAGCGCTCGGGGCGTGGGGCCCCGCAACGTCCCTCGCCTCGGCAGACGCGCGGATGGCCCCCAAGGCCAAGGAGGCCCGGTGCGTGACGGTGCGCACCGAGACGAGATACCGCGCCTACGGCTACGATCACCTCGTTCACCTGAAAAATGGCTGTGAAAAGGGCGTGGTCTGCACGGTCTCCACCAACGTGAACCCCAAGGAGCAG
Organism: uncultured Myxococcales bacterium; assembly: GCA_964346625.1. Taxonomy (GTDB): domain Bacteria; phylum Myxococcota_A; class Polyangia; order HGW-17; family JAJRWW01; genus CAYFWA01. The sequence continues at coordinate 4,108 of CAYFWA010000408.1, read as the reverse complement.
CAGGTCTCCCTCGATGCCGGCGCCACTGCCACGGTGGTGACCTTCGTGGGCTCCCCCGCCCGCACCTTCCAGGCGAACGTGAGCTGTCGGTTCCGCTGACCATAAATTCATGTAAGGGCTCGCACATGATCGAGTACCTCAAGCGGTTGGGATACTACCCCCGGAACGTCGTCTGGGAGCTCACCCTGGCCTGCAACCTGCGGTGCCGCCACTGCGGCTCGCGGGCCGGCAAGGCCCGCGAGGACGAGCTGAGCTACGAGGAGCTGTGCTCCGTGGCCGACCAGCTCGCGGCCCTGGGGGCCGAGCGCGTCACGCTCAGCGGAGGCGAGCCCACCCTCAGCCCCTACTGGCACCTGCTGGGCAAGCGCCTCACCGGCCAGGGCGTCCGGGTCAACATCATCTCCAACGGGGTGATCTGGGACGCGGAGCACACCCGGCTGGCCCGCGAGGCCGGCCTGGAGTCGGCCGCCTTCAGCATCGACGGGCTCGAGGAGGTCCACGATCGCATCCGCAAGCGCGGCAACTACCAGCAGGTGCTGCGGGCCTTCGACGACTGCGCCGAGGGCGGGCTGCCCACCGCCGCGGTGACCCACATCAACGCCCTGAACCTCGAGACCCTCTCTCGGATGCGCGATCTGCTGCACCGCCACGGCGTGGCCTCCTGGCAGCTCCAGCTCGGCAACCCTGCGGGCAACATGAGCGACCACCGCGACCTGGTCATCGAGCCCCGGGATCTGCTGCGCATCGTGCCCGAGGTCGCCCGGCTGCGGGCCGAGGACAAGCAGCCCAAGGTGTTCGCCGCCGACAACGTCGGCTACTACGGGGACTACGAGAAGGTTATCCGCGACCGCGGGGCCAAGGTGTTCTTCTGGGTGGGCTGTCGCGCCGGCTGCCAGGTGCTCGGCATCGAGAGCAACGGCAACATCAAGGGGTGTCTGTCGCTGCCCTCGGCGGCCAACCGCGTCTTCGACTTCATCGAGGGCAACCTGCGCGACCGCAGCCTGGCCGAGCTGTGGTGTGACGACGACGCCTTCGCCTACAACCGGCAGTTCACCGTGGACCAGCTCACCGGCTTTTGCCGCACCTGTCGCTACAACGACATCTGCCGGGGCGGCTGCGCCTGGACCGCGCACTCGCACACCGGCAGCCGGTTCGAAAACCCCTTCTGCTACTACCGCGTCGCCGTGGAGGAGGGACTGATCGACCCTTGACCCTGCGCCCGGGAGGCGTGGGGGGAAAGCTCGGCGATGCGCACCGCGCGGCTCTCGGCAGGCAGATGCACCACGCGCCGGTGCTCGCGCACCGTCCACCCCCGGCGGCGGCAGCGATCAAGGAAACGCCCGGACTGCTCGCGGTAGATGTCGGAAAGGAGCACCCGCCCGCCCGGGGCCACGGCCTCGGCGAGCACGGCCTCCAGGGGGTCGAAGGCCACCTCGTGGTAGGTGATCTCCGAGCCCACCACCAGCGGATAGCGCCGATCCAGGCGGGGCCGATACCAGTCCAGGTCGCCGAGCTCCAGGTCCACCACCCCGTTTTCCCGCGCGTTTTCCCGGGCCACGGCGAGAGCATATTCATCGTAGTCCGTCGCTCGCACCCGGGCACCGCCCAGGGCCGCGGCCACGCCGGGCACCGCGGTGCCGCAGCCCAGCTCGAGCACGTCGAGCCCCGCCACCGTCCGCTCCAGCAGCAGGTGCTCGGCCAGGGCAAAGGCCGCCGGCCAGCTTATCATCCACACCGGAGCGTCGCCGTGATCCACGAGGCACTGCGGATAGAGCGCCTCCACGCAGCGATCCACCTCGCGCACCTCGGCCACGCGCAGGGTCTGCTCCCCGATGCGATGCGAGACCCACCGCAGACCGAACCCCTCCCGCAGCAGCCGCAGCCGCTCGCCATGGGTGGACGGCGGGCTCGGTAGCGGAGCGCGCGGGGCCTGGGAGCAAAAATCGGGTGAGGGCATCTCCGGTGCTCGTATCTCCGGTGCTCGTATCTCCGGTGCTCGTATCTCCGGTGCTCGTATCTCCGGTGCTCGTGGTGGCAGGGCCACTCGACACCATGGCATCGAGGCACTATCCTGGAAAGACCCATGTCGCTGTTTCTGCAATACCAGCTCGCCCAGAGCCTCGGTGACCTCGGGGGCGGCGCCGATGCGGCCGCAGGGGGGGCCGCAGGGGGAGCCGCGGGGGGAGCCGCCGACGCCGCCAGCGCGGGCTTCGGCTTCGCCCTCGGCGCGCTCATGCCGCCGCTGATCTGGCGCTCCATGCGCGCCGGAGCCGCGCCCCCGTGGGGCGCAATGGGGGCGCCGGCGCCGCACGCTCCGCCCTCGCCCCGCTTCTGCGGTCACTGCGGCGCACCGCTGGTGGCCGCCGCCCGCTTCTGCGGCCACTGCGGCACCGTCGCCTGGCGCTGAGCCATCCCCGGAAGGCTCGCAGCGCCCCGCTCGCCATGCCCTTCGCCACCCTCGACACGCTGCGGATCCGCTACCGGCTCACGGGTCCGGCGTCGACGTCGCCGCCGCTGGTGCTCGTGCACGGCGCCGCGGGCGCGCACTACGTCTGGCTCGAGCAGCTCGACGGCCTGGCCGACGAGCTGCGGATGCTCGCGCTGGATCTCCCCGGTCACGGCGGCTCCCCGGCGCCGCCCGCTCCCCTGGACATCGCGGGGCACACCCGGGTCGTAGCAGCGCTCACGCGCACCCTCGGGCTCGGGCCGGCCCTGTGGGTGGGCCACTCCATGGGAGGCGCCATCGCCTTGACCGCGGCGCTTCACCACCCGGAGCAGGTCTGCGGCCTGGGCCTGCTGGCCACCGGCGCGCGCCTCCCGGTGGCCGAGCCGGTATTCGCGGCGCTCGGCCAGGGCCTCGACGCCTTCGCCGAGCTGCTGGCCCTCACGGCCTACGGACCCACCACCTCACCCGAGGTGATCCAGCGCTACACCAACGGACCGATCCAGGCCTCCATGGACACCGTCCGCGCGGACTTCGAGGCCTGCCGGAGCTTCGACGTCCGCGAACGCCTGGCCGAAGTCCCGGTGCCGGCCCTGGTCTTGGGTGGCGGGGCCGACGCGCTGGTGGGCCAGGGCCGGCTGCGCCAGCTCGTCGCCGGTTTGCCCCGGGCGCGGCTGGAGATCCTCGCCGGGGCGGGACACATGGTGATGCAGGAGCAGGGCGCGGCGGTCAACGCCGCCTTGCGGGATCTGATGCGGGAGGTGCGCGACGCGGGGTCGGACGAGGGCGGGGCGCCCGAAAGCTCGCCAGCACGCAGGTGACGAAGGCCCGGCAGGGGGCCAGGGGCAGGCACGCCCCGAGGGCGGCCGCGTTGTCCAGGCGGCCCTGGCGGGCGTCGCAGCGGGCCCGCAGCGCGGCGGCGCGCAGCCGGGCCCGCTCCCGCAGATCCCGGCGTAGCCGCTGCCGCAGATGCGGCAGCGTGGGCTGGTCGCTCTCGGCCCAGCGCCCCGGCTCGATGCCCCGCCCCCAGGCCTGCTGGCACTGCGTCAAGCGCGTGGCGAGCCGCGCGCAGGAGACCTCCGGCGACCGCAGACGCCTCAGCCCTCGCAGCAGCCACCCGCCGAGCCAACCGGCCCCTGGCCCCGGCCTCCGAGCGGCGCGCAGCAGCGGCGCGAGGCGCGCGGCGGCCCCCTGGGGATCGTGGCCCGCCAGCCGCGCGAGATCCGCGAGCGCAAAGAACCCGCCCCCCTCCCACTTGGCCCGAAAGGCGCGGCGGAAACGTCGCCGCGCCGTGGGATCCGCCGCCAGCGGCGACCGCAGCCGAGCCCGCACGCGGAGCGCGTCGCCGTCGGGCGCAGCCGTCAACCACAGCTCGCCGAGCAGGGTCAGCAGCGCGCGGCCGGCGATCACGGCCGCCCGCTCCGGGGGCGCCAGGCCCCACAGGGCGGCCACCAACCGGGCCCTGACCCGCGCCGAAAACAGCTCGAAGGGGTCGGTGATGAGCCACCACAGCGCCAGTGAGCCGCGGGCCGTTGGCCGGGGGGGCCCGGGCTGTCCAACTCGCCGCGGGCCGGCTCGCTGCGGGCCGGCTCGCCGGGGGCGCGCCGCGCCGCGACATCGCCGCGGGCGTGCGCTACGCCGCCGGCCATCCCGGCATCGGCCCGA
>CAYFWA010000407.1:0-6528 GCA_964346625.1 uncultured Myxococcales bacterium | reverse complement strand
GCGAGCGAAGCGAGCTCACGCAGCCAGCCGGGATGGATCGGCGTCCCGAGTGCAGGATTTATTTTGACCCGCTCCCTTAGGCGTCCTGGGCGGCGGGCTTTTTGCCGAGGAACCGGTTGTACAGAAGCAGGCCCACGATGGTGGCCAGGCCGATGCCCGTGAAGATGAGCCACAAGGACTGGGGATCATTCTGGCGATCCACGTACTCCACGTAGAGGTTGGCCCCGAGCACGCCGCCGATGGACGCGCCGATCACGCCGTAGAGGAACAGGTAGCCCATGTACATGGCCACCCGGGCCTTGGGGGCGGTCTGGCCCACGTAGGCGATGAACTTGGGGTGGGCGGTCATCTCGCCGATGGAGAAGATCACGATGCCGGCCATGAAGGTCCAGATGCCGGTGGAGATGGCCAGGATCGCCATGCCGATGGTGCCCATGGTGATGCCCGTGATCATGGTGGGCATGGCGCGGGTGTTTTTCACCAGGTTGGAGATGATGAGCTGCAGGGCGATGATGGTCCCGGCGTTGATCACCGTGACGTGCTCGATGTCGAAGCGCCAGTTCGCCTCGATGCCGAGGGCCGCGGCGGCGCTGTTGACCGCCTCGTTGAGGCCCGTGGCGTCCACGTAGGCCTTCACGTACCACAGCACCGAGTCGAACATCTGGAAGTAGAGCACCCAGAAGCCCGAGTACAGGAAGATCATCAGCAGGAACCGGCCGTGATCCAAGAACTTGGTGGTGTCCTTGGTGTCGATGACGAACAGCGACAGCACCGTGAGGCCGATGAAGGTGCACAGGATGGAGGTAAAAAGCGACAGGTAGGGCAGTAGCCAGAGGATCCCGCCCATGAGCGCCACCACGCCGAAGATGGCCGCGAGCCGGTGGGATCCGGAGGTCGCCTCCCCCTGCAGCCGGGGGGCCAGCCGGATCACCAGCAGGCTCAGCAGCAAAATCAGGGCCACGAACAGCACCAGGAAGTCGTGGGAGCTGGCCTTGCCCACCAGCTCGTCGAGCTTGCTGTCAGTCAGCGCCGCCACGGCGGGGACGGCGCCCAGGCGAGCGCGGACCGCGTCCTCGTGGTCCCGGTACACCTTCTCATCCTGCAGCGTGAGCTGATATCCTCCGTCGTCGCCATCGATGGGGGCGAGGGCGAAGGGGGCCTCGGCGCCGCGGTCCACCACCACGCGCAGGGTGGACTGGGTCTGTGCCTGCTTGGCCAGCCGGAGCAGCGCGCTGGCCTCCAGGTCCTGCAGCGGCTCGTAGTCGCGCAGGCTCGCGGCGGCCTCGGCGACCTGGGCCTTGAACTTCTCCGGCTGGTTCAGGGTGACGGTGACCTCGAGCTTCTTCTCCTCGGCGGCGGCGAGCTCCTCTTTCGTGCAGAAGCGGCGCTGGATGCGGCAAAAGGGCGTGAACCCCCAGTTGTCGGAGATGGAGTAGGCGTCGCGCAAAAAGAGGTTGCGCACCACCTTCAGCTTCACCGTGGCCTCGCCGTGGGTGAGCTGCCGGGCGGCGAAGGTGTAGCTCTCCTGGCCGGGCTGGGCGTAGTTGTAGATGCCGTAGGAGAGGGTCCCGAGAATCAGGAGGGCCGCGACGCCGACGCCCACCGCCGAGCGGCGCATCCAGACGCTGAGCAGCACCACGGGGCTGTAGAGGATCTCGAAGGCGTTGGCCACGGTGAGCAGGAGGTTTTTCTTTTCCTGCGGCTTGTCCTCGTCCTCGGGGGGCTTGGGGGGCTCGCGGAAGAGGAACAGGGTGGGCAGCAGCATGGCGCCGGTGCCCAGGCCCGCGGCGATGATCACCCAGTTCCAGCCGATGTTGTTCTTGAGGTACGGAACCAGGATCAAGGGGACCAAAAAGGCGCCCAGGTTGATGGTCCAGTAGAAGATGCCGAAGCCGAGGGTGGAGTTCGTCTCGTCGGTGCAGCGCGCGATGCTGCCCGAGATCACGGGCTTGAAGGTCCCGGCGCCGATGCCCATGACCACCAGGGACAAAAACACCGTGGCGTAGCCAGTGGCCTGGGCGGTGAGCAGGTACCCGCCCCCCAGGAGGCTGAAGGCCACGAGCAGGGTACGGCGGTAGCCGAACCGATCCGCCAGTGCCCCGCTGATGATGGGCAGGAAGTAGAGCAGCGGTTGGATCGTGCTCTTGATCAGCCCCACGTCGGTTTTGGCGAAATGGAGGTGGTCGGTCAAATACACCGACAGCACGCTCATCACGCCGTAGTACGAGCCCCGCTCGAAGAACTCGAAGATGATCACGAGCCAGAACAGCGGGTGGAACTTGCTCCGAGGCGTCTTTTTTCCGCTCGCGGTTTCTTTGGTGTCGGTTGGTTTGCTCAACGGGCTCCCGGGGCGGTTTGGGTGCTGCGACAGCGGACTTTTTTACGGCTGAAGTATCCGCATTCTCCTGCCAGGGTCAAGGTTTGAGTCGGTTTGAGTCGGTTTGAGTCCCAACCCGCAGGGTTTTGCTGCATCCCCGTCGGGGCCGAGCTTGTGATACACCCCGGGGCGTGCGACGACGTGTCTACCTGGCTTTGCTCGGGATCGCCGCCTCGGTCTGGGTTGCGGTGGCTCCAATCGGGTTGGGCTTGTCCCGGCCCGGACGAGATTCGGCGCGGGCCGCGCCCTGGCCGCGGGTGCGCGATCACCTGCGCGTGGAGCTTTTGACCATCGGCCCCGGGCAGGCGACCTGGAGCCGCTTCGGGCACTCGGCCCTGCGCTTCACGGATCTGCGCGGTCGGGGGGACATCGTCTTCGATTTCGGGACCTTCGACGAGGAGCAGCCGAACGTGGTCGGGCGGTTTCTCCAGGGCCGGCTGCAGTACTCGCTGAGCGTGAGCACCTTCGCCGAGACCCGACGGGAGTACCGCGCCCAGGGGCGAGCCATCGAGGCCCAGGTCTTGCGGCTCGCCCCGGACCAGGAGCGCCGGCTCTTTCGGCGATTGCGCTGGCTGACCCGCCCGGAGAACCGACGCTACGACTACCACCCCTACCGGAACAACTGCGCCACGCGGATCCGGGACGAGCTGGATCGGCTGCTGGACGGCGCGCTGCGAGCGCAGCTCCAGGGAGTGCCTGCGGGTACCCATCGCCAGTGGATCCACCGGGCGACCCGGGGCGCACCGGGGTTTCACGTGCTGTTCGATCTCGTCCTGACTCGATCCGATCGCCCCATCGATCTGTGGCAGGCGGGCTTCGCGCCCGAGGCCCTGCGCGCGGGGATCAATCGCGTGCGGGTGCACGCTTCGGGGGCGCGAGGGACCGAGCCCCTGGTTCGCAGCCGCCGAACCCTGGGCCCCGGCGCGCGGTTCGGGGCACGGCAGGGAGACTCCCGCCACGGGGTCCCCGTCTGGCTCTGGGTCTCGACGCTGGGCTTGCTGCTCCCGCTGCTCGTGGGAAGGCGCGGGTCTGCCACCTGGCGGATCGCCGGCCTGGCGATGATGCTATGGGGCGCATTTCAGGGTCTGCTTGGTAGCTTGTTCGTCGGGTTGCAGCTCTACGCCACGGTGCGACAGTTCACCGGCAACCCGCTGCTGGTGTTGTTCCCCCCCACCGGGTTGATCTGGATTTATCCCGGGCTCTGCTTGCTGCGAGGGCGGCACCCTGCCCGGCGGGCGAGCCGGGGGCTGCAGGGGTACGGATGGGCCCACCCCATCGGAATCGTCGTGTGCTGGGCACTGGTGACCCCCTGGACCACGTCGCAGCCCTGGGCTCCGCTCTGGGGTGCAGCCCTGCTGGTGAGCCTGGCGGCGGTGCTGGTTATAACCGTCCGATATAATGGGCTAATATCCCTGCGCGAGGAAGCGCATCTCCCCGAAGCGGCCCGACATAAAAGTGATCGCTTTACAGAACGCCATTCTGCGTAGTACATACCAGCTTCGAAGAGTGTATCGGGGTTTGCACCAGTGAAGCTCCTGACCAAAATCGTCACGCGGCACGCGTGGCTCGTGCTCGGCGGGGTGGCGGTCATCGTGGTGGTGGCCCTGCTCAACGGGATCCGCCCGGAGCCCGAGGACGACATTCTCGTGTTTCTGCCTCCCGGGGATCCGGACATCACGATGTTCCAGCGCATCAGTGATCAGTTCGGCGGCCTCGAGGTGGCCATGGTGGGCATCGAGACCCGGGACGTGTTCGAGCCGGCCTTCTTGAAGGAGCTGGACAAGCTCACCAGTGACCTGCGCGACACCAACGGGGTGGATCGCGTAGTGAGCCTGACCAACCTGGCCGATTTCGAGACCGACGAGAAGCACCGGGGCATCAAGGCCGGGGCGCTGGTGGACGTGCGCCAGTTCCGCAAGCCCGAGTATCTGAGCGCGCTGCGCAGCCGCGTGCTGCACAAGGAGCACGTGTTGGGGCAGTTCGTCAACGAGGCCGGCACCGCCACCCTGGTGCTGTGTTTCCTGGTACCGGGGGCCAACCAGACCCAGGTGGTGGATCGCATCCAGCAGGTGTCCAAGCGACACCTGGGAGACAAAAAGCTCTACTGGGGAGGCGCCCCCTTCGCCTCCGCGCACATCTTCGAGACCACCGAGAGCGACATCCGCACGCTCACGCCCTTCGCGCTGCTGGTGATCGTGCTGATCATGCTGGTGTCCTTTCGCGACCCGCTGGGGGTGGTGCTGTCGCTTTTGTCCACCGGCGTGGGGGCAGTGGTGGCGTTTTCGCTGATGGTGGCCTTCGACGTGAAGCTCAACCTCGTGCTGTCGTCCATGCCCGTGATCCTCTTCGCGGTGGGCAGCGCTTACGGCATCCACATCCTGAGCCGCTACTACAAGCTGGTCCAGACCGAGGAGCGGCAGGAGGCCATCCGCCGCGCCGTGCGCGAGGTGGGGCCCGCGGTGCTCGCCACCGGCATCACCACCATGGCCGGGTTTCTGTCCTTCGTGGTGATGGACATTCCCCCCATGCGGCTGTTCGGGCTGTTCACGGCGGTGGGCATCGGCGCCGCCATGCTCACCGCGCTGCTCGTGATCCCGGCGGTGCTGTCGCTCACCGGGCGCTTCAAGCGGTTCGGCCAGGGCAAAAAGGGAGACGGGTGGCTCCAGCGCCAGGTGGGCAACGTGGCCGCCGCCAGCTTGCGCCGGCGGTGGGTGACCCTGGCCATCGCCAGCGTGCTGGCGGTGGTGGGCATCGGCTTCGCCACCCAGATCAAGGTCGAGGTGGAGCCGTCGGCCTTCTACGCGGAGGGGAGCCCCCCGGATCGCGCCGACGAGTTCATGGGGCGCAACTTCGGCGGCTCCCAGTTCGTCCAGGTCCACTTCGATCTGGAGCCCCGGAGCCAGACGGATCGCGAGACCGCCGAGGCCCTCGGCTCCTTTTTTCCCCACGTGCGCGATCGGACCAAGCCCGTGATCGAGGACCCCCTGGTGATGCGCGAGATCCGGCGCTTTGCCGAGATCATGGCGAAGCATCCGGACGTCTCCTCCGTGCTCCACGTGGGGTTGCCCATCTCCCTGGGCAACGAGATGGCCGACGACCAGCGCCGGATCCCCGACAGCCGGGCCAAGATCAAGAACATCTACGGGCTGGTGAGCACGGACCCCACCATGAACCAGCTTCTGAGCCCGAGCCATCGGGACCTGCTGGTCCACGTGAAGATCCGGTCATCGCGCATCGAGGTGGTCAACCGCGTGCTGCGGAGGGCCGCGGAGGTGATCCGAGACGAGTTCCGGAAGAACCTGCGGCGGGTGGACCTGCGCACCGAGACCGACCCGGAGCTCCGCGAGCGCGCCGTCGAGACCTTGATCCAGGACACCGCAGACCACGTGCTGGCCATGGCCCGGGTCTACGACGCCGAGCCCGCCGCGGGGGCCCGCAAGCGCGTGGTCCAGGTGCTGCGGACCCGCAACGGCCAGGAGGTGAAGGCCACCGCCGAGGCCAAGGCCCAGGTGGCCCGCAACATGCGCGGCTACCTGCTCTCTGGCGAGTTCCCCGGCATGTGGCCCGCGCGGAGCCCCGGGGGGGAGGCCTACGACAAGCAACGGATCGCGACCGCGGTGGCGAGCCGGCTGGCCCAGCTCGGCCCCGAGGCCTCGGACGAGGCCCGTGACGCGGCGGTGAAGGCGGCCGCCGCCGACGCCATCGGGGAGACCAGGAGCCTCGACTTCTCCACCTTCCTGGCGCGGGAGCTAAAGCACACCTGGCAGCTCCAGCGCTCGGATCAGCTCGGCATGGCCGTCGCCCGCGCCATGGGCGTGAAAAAACCCGGCCCCCGGCTTCGCAAGGCCCTGGCCACCGCGACCATCGACCTGGACGCTCCGGTGGTGGGGGTTCCGGTCACCGAGCAGGAGCTCGCCCGGCTGTCGTCCGAGCGCGAGGCCTCACCCGCGGCGACAAAGCGGTCTGCCCCGGCGGTCCGCGCGGCAGCGCGCGCGCGCCCGGCGCGCCCGGCACGCCCGGCGCGCAAGGTCGCCCGTAAGAAGCAGAAGGGCAAGAGCGCCGAGGACGTTTGGGCTGCCGGAGGGGGCGCGGGCGAGGGGGACGAGTGGGATACCGGAGAGGGGGCAGGCGAGGGGGACGAGTGGGATACC
>CAYFWA010000406.1:5427-6530 GCA_964346625.1 uncultured Myxococcales bacterium | reverse complement strand
GGCTGCCCTGGCTGCCCTGGCTGCCCTGGCTGCCCTGGCTGCCCTGGCTGCCCTGGCTGCCCTGCAAAGCGCCGCGAAGCCGGGCGGCGCGGCCATCAGCTAGGGAGCCGGCCGGGGCGCCGCTACCGAGCCCGAGCAGCACGAGGGCGCCAAGGATCGCCCAGACGCTCGCTCGCCGTCGACTCGGTCCCGAGCAGCTCCCAGCCCGGACAGCGGGGGCGGCGCCGCGGGCTGCGGGGGCGGCGCCACAGGAATCACGGCCCGCGCCGCGGGCAGGGGACCCCCGGCGCGGGCCGCTCGGCTCCGGGGGCTCCGGCCTGGTTTCCACCGCCGGGTATCGGCCGGTGGGCTCTCTCGATTGAGCCGTTTGTTTCAGCAATGGTAAAATTTTCGAAACAACAATATTGCGCAATGGGGAGATTCTGCCATAAGACATCTCCCAAAGACAGCGCCGCATCGGCTCAGCGGCGACATCGTTGACACCGGCTGTAATCATCGTATAATAGATTACAAACTGAGGCCGCGCCATGAACCTACTCGAACAGCTCCAGCAGCGGACGGGCTCCCAGACACGCAGCAGGTTCGTGCAACAATACGAGGGCTTGTACTTGCTGGCCGAGCTGCCGGACAGCGAGCCGCTGGGGTTTCGCACGCAGGTCGCCTCGGACCAGACCCCGAGCGTAGTCGATCTCATCGAGCAGGCCAAGAAGCACACCAAGGGTGAGCGGGTATTGCTGCGGGTCGAAAAATCGGATCGGAATACCTGGAAACGACGCATCAGCGTCGGCCGCGCCACCAACAACGATCTCATCTTTCGCCACCCGAGCGTCTCCAAGCTCCACGCCCACTTCCAGGTGCTGCTCGAGGGAGGCCGCGAGGAGCTGCGGCTCAGCGACGCGGGCTCGGCCAACGGCACCCTGAGCAACGGCCGGCAGGTGGGCGCCTCGCCCGATGCCGCCGCCCCGGTGGCCCCGGCGGACCGGCTTCAGTTCGGCGACGTCCGCTGTGAGCTGCTCGACGCGGGCACGCTTTACGACCGGCTGACCCGGATGTCCGCCGCCACCGACGACTTCTAATCGGTCTATCGGTCTATCGGTCTATCG
>CAYFWA010000406.1:0-5327 GCA_964346625.1 uncultured Myxococcales bacterium | reverse complement strand
ATCGGTCTATCGGTCTATCGGTCTATCGCCACGGACGATTCGGGGCCGGCGCGCCCGGGGCGGGGGGAGTCGAGGGCCTCCTCGTAGGCCCGCTGGGTGCGCGCCACGTAGACGGGCGCGGCGAACTGCTGCTGGGCCCGCCGCCGGGCCGCCGTGCCCAGGCGGTGGCGCAGCGCCTCGTCGGCCAGCAGGTGCTCAAGGGCCGCCGCCAGCGCGGCGGGGTCGGCGGGGGGCACCACCAGGCCGGTCTCCTCGTGCCGGTTCACCTCGGAGGTGCCCGTGCCCAGCTCGGTGCACACCACCGGCAGCCCGGAGGCCATGGCCTCGACCTGGACGAGGCCGAAGGCCTCGGAGGGCAGGTGAGAGGGCAGCACGAACACGTCCGCGGCCTGATAGGCCGCGGGAAGCTGGGCCTGGGGCAGATGTCCCACGAAGTGCACGCGATCCTGCAGACCGAGGCGGCGGACCTCCCGCTGCAGGCGCGCCCCCTCCGGCCCGTCCCCCGCGATGACTCCGTTGGCCTTCAGGCCGCGCAGCGCCTCGAGCAGATAGGGCAGCCCCTTGTAGGCCCGCAGCCGGCCCACGAACAAAACCACCGGCCGCGCCGCGGCCGATGCCGATTCGCTGGCGGCCCCGCTCCAGGCGAGCCGGAACCGGGCGGCCCGCGAGGGCTCGGGCCGCAAGAAGGGCTCGAGGTCGATGCCCAGCGGGATCACCCGGCAGCGATGGCGCACCGGCGTCAGGTGTACCGAGCGCCGCAGGTAGGCCTCGCTGGTAGGAAATATCCGATCCGCGCGCTGGAGCACGCGACGCAAAAGCGGCTGGTATAGCCTCAGGATCCGCTGCTGGCGCACCACGTCGCTGTGCCAGGTGATCACCGTGCGCCGCGCCCGGCCGCACAGCCAGTTGGCTACCTCTGCCGGCGGATAGGGCGAGTGCAAGTGGGCGATGTCGGCGCGCTGGCCGAGCAGGCGCCAGGGCAGCGTGGGGCAAAGCGGGGTGGAGGCCAGCTCCAGCAGCCGCCCCACGCGCATTACGGTCACCCCCCGCAGCGACTCCACGCGGGTGCGGCGGTCCGGCGAGGACACCACCACCATAACCTGGTGCCCCGCTGCGGCCTGCGCCTCAGCCAGCAGCGCCACGGTGTTCTCGATGCCCCCGATCACCGGCGGGTAGGCCTTGTACAGGTGCAGGATGCGCATGGGCGAGGACCGTTATACCCGGTGCGCGCCGGCGAGGACACCCCCGGCGCGACGCCAAAAGCACGGCGCCTCCTTCGGCCGCCCGGCTGCTGACCACAACGCAAATGGCTCGTGTCGCCAGAGGCTACCGCCGGAGCTCGATTCGGTGTATCACTGGCGGTCGGCGGCCCGTGGCGCTCTGGCGCGAGCCACGAGGCCCGAGCCACGAGGCCCGAGCCACGAGGCCCGAGCCACGAGGCCCGAGCCACGAGGCCCGAGCCGATTTCGCCGCGCAGGAGCATGGCATGCAGCCCGAGACGCCGAAGCTGTTTGGATGGCCCGACATCCTGGTGCTGGCGGGCGCGGCGATCCTCATCCCCGCGGCCCTGATCCAGGGCAACTGGTTCTTTCTGGGGATCGCGGTGGCCATCGCCGCGGCGGTGGGCGTCCGGATCGGAGTCACCCGATGGCTGATGCGCCGGACGCCCCGGGGCTGACGCCGACGACGCGCCGGGGGGGCCGCCGCGCCGGAGTCGGCCGGGTGCTCGCCCAGGCGGTCCTCGCGCTGGGAGTGCTAGTGGGCGGGGCGGCCATGACCGCGGCCTGGGTGGCGCTGTTTTTCTCCAGCCCCACCGAGCCCGATCCCGCCGCGGCGCCTGCGGAGGCCGGCCCGGCGGCCCACTCGGCTTCCCACCCCGATCACCGACCGGAGCCCTCGGCGGGGGTTCCGCGGCGGCGCCTGCTGTGGCTGGTGCTCGACGCCATGCGCGCCGACGCCGCCTTCGACGCCCGCCTGATGCCCGCGCTCGCGCGCCTGCGGCGCGAGGGGACCTGGGGCATCGCGCGCACCGGCACCTTCACCATGACCGGGACCTGCGTGCGGGCCCTGGGCACCGGCGCCGAGCCCCGGCCCACCCACGTGTTGCACAACTTTCGCTCCCCGCGGCCGCGCTGCTGGGGGCGGGGCTCGCCGCAGTGCTGACGCTGCCGGCGCGCCACGGCGCCTGGCAGGGCGCCAGCGCCGTGCTGGCCACTGCGGCGTGGCGCTGGCTCGCCCTGCGCGGGGGCGGCCTCCCGCCGCCAGCGAAGGGCCGGCCTCGGAGGCCGAGCGCCGCCGGGACGACGAGCGCCGCCCTGGCGCCGCCCCTGTCCGCGCTGCGCAAGGGGCCCGCCGCCGCCGCGTCGGTGGCCTTGCCCTGCGTCGCGGTGTTCGCCGTGGCCGGAGGGGTCGATCTCGCGGTGCGTCTGTGGCGGGGACAGGCGCTGGGCGCCCTGGGCGCCCTGTGGCTCGCGCCCGCGACCGCGGCTACCTTGGGCCTGGGGCTGTGGGCCTGGGGGCGGCGGGGACGGCTCCGGCGCTGGATCCCGCGTCACCGCGGCCCGGCCCTGGCCTGGGGAGCGGGGCTGCTCTTTTTGCCCTTGCCCGTGCTGCGCTGGTGAGGCGGACGCCACCTGTTGGTCACCGCGCTCGTGCTCGCAGCGGCGCTGGCGCTGAGCGTCGCGGCGCGCCGCGCCCGGTGCGACGGGCCCCGGTTCTGGGGGGGCGTCGGCCTGCTCGTGGCCACGGCGCTGGGAGCGCAGCTCACGGCGCTGGGGGCGCCCCGGGCCGCGGCCCAGGACCTCCTCGCCTGGGGCGTCGCCGTACTCGCGCCGCCTTTGCTGCTCACCCTGGGCGGCGCCTGGCGCTCCGCCGCGCCGATGGCCCTCGCCTTGTCGCTGGGCGGCTGGGCCGCGGCCCACCTCCCTCGTCTCGCCGGGACCGGCGATCCCCGCCTGATCCTGGCGGCGCTGATCGCGGCGGCGGTGGGGATCGCCTGGCAGGGGCGCGGCGGGCGGGCGCTGCTGGTGCTGCTGTGGGTGGGCGCGCGCGATGGCTCGAGTCACGCCGGGGTCTGCCGGGAGTACCGCTGTCGACGCCCGCGCAACCACCAGAACGCCGGCAGCCCCAGCAGGGTGATCAGCAGGCCCCACAGCGCCTCGGCGCGGGTCTTGTCCTCGTAAAGCAGAAAGCCCACCACCCCCAGGGAAAACAGCACGAAGGCCGCCGGCGTCACTGGGTAGCCCCAAGTGCGGTAGGGGCGTGCGTGGTCTGGCCGACGGATCCGCAGCACCACCACCGCGGCCACGGCGATGCTGGAAAACACGAGCATCACCACCACCACGTAGGCCACGAGCTGCTCGAAATGCCCGCTGAGCACCAGAATCATGGCCAGCAGCGCCTGCACCCACAGCGCCACCGCCGGCGACTGGAACCGGGGGCTGACTCGGCCCACGGCGGAGAAGGCGAGGCCGTGGCCCGCCATGGCGTAGCTGATGCGCCCTCCCGCCAGCACCGTGGCGTTGAGGCTGCCGAGCACCGCGAGCGCGATGACCCCGGTGACCATGGTGCCGGCCCAATCGCCGAAAAGCCGGCCGAGGGCCACCGCCGGCACGAAGGGCACGCCGGGCATGGCCGCGGCGGGGACCCCGTGCAGAAAGACCCAGCACACCACCAGATACAGCGCCACCGACAGCAGGGTCCCGATGATCAGGGACCGGGGGATGTTGCGGCCGGGATCCCGGATCTCCCCCCCGATGTACGTGGTGACGTTCCAGCCGGCGTAGGCGAAAAAGATCGGCACCAGCGCCGGGAACAGCCCCAGCCAGGGGCTCGCGGGGCCGGCGGCCACCGCGGCGGGGGCCGGGCCCGCGGGCTCGACGAACAGCGCCCCCACGCCCGCGGCGATCATCAACAGCGCCGGGGTGGACGTGATGACGGTCTGGACCCATCCCGTGAGCTTGATGCCCAGGTGGTTGATGCCGGTGAGCACCACGATGATCCCCAGCCCGAGTAGTTGAGCCCAGCTCACCACGAAGATCCGATCGCCGAAGTCCAGGCTCAGGGCGGCCTCTCGGATCCCGGGGCCGAAGACCACCGGGCCCTGGAAAAAACAAAGGCCCACCGCCATGGCGGCGATGGAGCCCGGGAAGGTGATCGCCACCGAGGTCCAGCCCGACAAAAAGGAGAGCGTCTCGCCGTAGGCCTTGCGGATATAGACGTAGTCTCCCCCCGCCTCGGGGAACATGGCGCCCAGCTCTCCCAGCGACAGCGCGCCGAGCAGCGCGAGCACCCCGCCGAGGGCCCAGGCCGCCAGAAACCAGTTATCCCAGGGCAGCTCTGCGGCCACCTGAGCCGGGGTCAAGAAGATCATCACCCCCACGATGTTGCCGAGCACGATGGCGACGGCGGCGGTGAGACCGATTTTTCGGAGCGAGCTCTCCGGTGCGTTCACGGGCCTTGGCCTCCCTGCGATGTCGCGTGGTGATAGCACCCGTGGGCCCAAACGTTCAACATATGTGGCAAGGCGCAGCCCCTGCGCGGCGACGCGCACAACGCCCACCCCGACGACCTGCGGAGCTGTTTTGCGCTGCGCGAGCGGGTACGCGAGGCCGTGCAGGCGGGCATCGAGCAGCTAATCGAACGCCGAGATCGGGCTTGAGAAACGCTCTCGCGCCCGGATCCGTGTCCTTCGAATCTGGTCTTCGGCATGGCCTCGACGAGACTTCAAACCGGGAATTGGTGGAAAATTCGGCTCGGATCACCCAAAAAAACGCGTTTTTGGTGAATTTCTGTCTTGATTTTGGTGATCGTGTCTCTAGAATGATTCGAAATCCGCCTTTATACAGGCTGAAACGGCCGGATCGCTGGCTTTCCCGAGGGGGAGCAACCCGCGAGGGAGAGATCGACGCAACCGGCACTCGACACAACGCGGACGACGATCCGCAGGGAGGACACACCGTGGCAACCAAAAAGAAGGCAACCAAGAAGGCGACGAAGAAGGCCCCCAAGAAGACCGCCAAGAAGACCGCCAAGAAGACCGCCAAGAAGACCGCCAAGAAGACCGCCAAGAAGAAGGGCAAGGCCAAGAAGGGCAGCAAGGAGATCCTCGTGG
This sequence comes from uncultured Myxococcales bacterium, assembly GCA_964346625.1. Lineage (GTDB taxonomy): Bacteria > Myxococcota_A > Polyangia > HGW-17 > JAJRWW01 > CAYFWA01. The sequence continues at coordinate 214 of CAYFWA010000406.1, read as the reverse complement.
TGGGCTCCAAGGTCAAGGAGGCCGTGAAGGCCCACGACATGCGGGCCGATGGCCAGCTCATCGAGGCCGTCTCCGCGAAGGTGCACGACCTGCTGGAAACCGGCGTGATCCGCGCCCAGGAGAACAAGCGCAAGACGGTCACCCCGCACGACCTCTAGCCCGTCGTACTAGAGCACCGAACAGTTTGGACGTCGTAGCGAAATCGTGAAGTTGC
>CAYFWA010000405.1:0-6531 GCA_964346625.1 uncultured Myxococcales bacterium | reverse complement strand
GTGCGTCCCCTGCCGGTTGCCCTCCCGGCAGGGGACGCACTTGCCGCAGGACTCGTCGAGCAAGAACTTCACGAAGTACCGCGCCACGTCCACCATGCAGGTGCGATCGTCCATGACGATCATGCCGCCCGAGCCCATCATGGAGCCGGCCTCGGTGAGGGCGTCGAAGTCCACCGGGGTGTCCAGCAGCGAGGCGGGCAGACAGCCGCCCGAGGGGCCGCCGGTCTGGACGGCCTTGAAGATGCGCCCCTCGGGGACGCCGCCGCCGATGTCCTCGATGATCTGGCGCAAGGTGGTGCCCATGGGCACCTCCACCAGGCCGGTGTTTTTCACCTTGCCCACCAGCGAGAAGATCTTGGTGCCCTTGGAGCCGCCCCAGGGGTTCTCGCTGACGTCGCCGGTGCCGATGGCCGTGTACCATTCGAGGCCCTTGTTCACGATGATGGGCACGTTGGCCCAGGTCTCCACGTTGTTGAGCACGGTGGGCTGGTCGTACAGGCCGTGCTCCACGGTGTGGACGTACTTGGCCCGGGGCTCGCCCACCCGCCCCTCGAGTGAGGCCATCAGGGCGGTGGACTCGCCGCAGACGAAGGCGCCGCCGCCCCGGCTGATGCGCACGTCGAAGGAGAACCCCGAGCCGAGGACGTCCTCGCCCAGCAGCCCGGCCTCCCGGGCCTGCTTCACGGCGAGCTGGATGTTGTCCACGGCCAGAGGGTACTCGTTTCGCACGTAGATGTAGCCGGCGCTCGAGCCCACGGCGTAGGCGCCGATGAGCATGCCCTCGAGCACGCTGTGGGGGTTTGCCTCCAGCAGGCACCGATCCATGAAGGCGCCGGGATCCCCCTCGTCGGCGTTGCACAGCACGTACTTGGGGTCCCGGCCCGCGTCGCGGCAGGTGGCCCACTTCACGCCGGCGGGAAACCCGCCCCCGCCGCGGCCGCGCAGGCCGCTCTTTTTCACCAGCTCGATCACCTCGTCGGGCTGCAGGTCACCGAGCACCCGGGCCAGGGCGGTGTATCCCCCCTGGGCGAGGTAGTCGTCGAGCCGCGTGGGGTCGATGAGCCGGTTGGGGCCGAGCAGCACCTGCCGCTGCTTCTGGTAAAAGGGCAGGTCGTCCTCGTGGACCACCCGCTCGCCGGTGCGCTCGTCCACGTAGAGCAGCTCCTCGACCACCTCGCCCTTTTGGAGGGTCTTTTCCACGATGGTGGGGGCGTGCTCGGGCCGCACCTGCTGGTAGAAGATCTTCTCGGGGTAGATCACCACCAGGGTGCCGCGTTCGCAAAAGCCCGGACAGCCCGTGGGCTTGGTGTCGATCTCGGCATCGAGGCCCGCCTTGGCGATCTCCTCGCGCAGCCGCTTCACCAGCCCGTCACAGTCGTAGGCCTTGCACCCCGTCCCGGTGCACACCGAGACCAGCTTCCGCTGGGGATCGCGCTGGGCCGCGAGGCGATCCTGGACCTGTTTCAGTTCATCGAAGCTGCCTATCGCCTGCATGGGTCAGTCCTTCTGGTCCTTCTTCTGCAGCTTCCGCACGAGCTTGCCCACCCGATTGGAGCGCATGTGGCCATAGTAGGCGCCGTTGGCGATCACCAGGGGACCCAGGGCGCAGGCCCCGACGCAGTTGACCCCCTGCATGGTGAACTCCAGGTCCGCGGTGGTCCCGCCCTCGTCGGGCAGCGCGAGCACCCGCTTGAACTCGTCCCCCACGGCGGTGGCGCCGCGGACGTGGCAGGCCGTGCCCTCGCAGACCTGGATCAGGGTCCGCCCCCGGGGCTCGAGGCTGAAGGCCGCGTAAAAGCGCGCCACGCCGTATACGTTGGCCAGGGATACCTCCAGCGCGTCGGAGACCCGGCGCAGGGCCTCGGCGGGCAGGTAGTTGTACGCCTGGTTGACGTCCTGCAGGATCTGGATGAGCTGCTCCGGCTCCCGGGGATAGCGCTCGAGGATCTCTTCCACCGGCTGCGTATCGACCGTCATGACGGGGCCCCCTTTCGTCCTTGCTCGTAGCCCACCCGCAGGGCCTCCTTGTTGAGGGGGATGAACTTGGGTTTCTTGGCGAACTGCTTCTCCACCAGGACGTCCAGGCTCTCGAGCTTCACCACGTCGGTGCGGCCCACCAAAGCGCCGAGCACCACCATGTTGGCGGCCTTGCCGCTGCCCACCTCCAGGGCCAGCTCGTTGCAGGGCACGCGCAGCTCGTCGATGTCGTCGCGCTCCGCGCTGATGGGGATCAGGGAGCTATTGACCACCAGCACCCCCCCCTTTTTCACCTTTGGCGCGAACTTCTCGAGGGAGGGGCGGTTCATCACCACGCAGGTGCTGGGGTTGCCCAGCACCGGCGAGCCGATGGGCGTGTCGGACACCACCACGGCGCAGTAGGCCGTGCCGCCGCGCATCTCCGGCCCGTAGGAGGGCAGCCAGGAGACCTCCCGGCCCTCGGCCATCCCGGCGTAGGCCACCATCTGCCCGATCAGCATGATCCCCTGGCCGCCAAAGCCAGCGAACATCACGTCCAAAAGCATGCTCAGTCCTCCGGATCGTCTTCGGGCGTCTTTTTCACGCCGAGCGGATAGTAGGGGATCATGTTCTCGGCGAGCCACCGGGTGGACTCCAGGGGCGTCATGCCCCAGTTGGTGGGGCAGGTGGACAAGCACTCCACCAGCGAGAAGCACCGGTCGTCGCGCTGGTAGGCGAAGGCCCGCCGGATGGCCGCCTTGGCCTCCACGATGTGCTGCGGGGAGTGCACCGACACCCGCTGCACGAACCCGGGGGTGCGCAGGGTGGCCAGCAGCTCGGCCACCCGCAGGGGGTAGCCCGCCTGCTCCACCTGGCGGCCGGCGGGGCACGTGGAGGTGACCTGCTTGGCCAGCGTGGTGGGGGCCATCTGGCCACCGGTCATGCCGTAGATGGCGTTGTTGACGAAGATGATGGTGAACTTCTCGCCCCGGTTCGCCGCGTGGATCAGCTCCGCCGTGCCGATGCTGGCCAGGTCGCCGTCGCCCTGGTAGGTGAACACGATGGTCTCGGGCCGGCAGCGCTTCTGGCCGGTGGCCAGGGCCGGCGCCCGGCCGTGGGGGGCCTCCTGGAAGTCGCAGGCGAAGTAGTGGTAGGCCAGCACCGCGCAGCCCACCGGCGCGATACCCACCGTCCGCTCCCGCAACCCCAGCTCGTCCAGGGACTCGGCCACCAGGCGGTGAATGATGCCGTGGGTGCAGCCGGGGCAGTAGTGGGTGATCCGCTCGGTGAGCGCCTCGGGCTTTTCGAAGATGATGTTGGCTTGCGCCATGCAGGGCTCCTTGTGCGGCCAATCAGCGCTTTTGCCGATCAGTTTTGCTTTTGCCTGACCTTTTCGATCTCGTTGGCGATGTCCTCCGGGGAGGGGATGTTGCCGCCGGTCTTGCCGAAGAAGTCCACCGGGCGCTGGCCGGCCACGGACCAGTGCACGTCCTCCACCATCTGCCCGGTGGACAGCTCCACCACCAGCACCCGCCGCGCCCGCAGCGCCGCCTCGTGCACCGCCGCCTTGGGGAACGGGTACAGGGTGATGGGGCGCAGCAGGCCCACCTTCTTGCCGTCGGCGCGCATCCCGTCGATGGAGGTCTTGGCGATGCGCGCCATGGTGCCGTAGGCCACCACCAGCACGTCGAGCTCCTCGTCGGCGTGGTACGACTCGTAGCGCACCTCGTCGCGCTCCATGGCGTCGTACTTTTCGCGCAGCTCGAGGTTGTTTTGCTCCAGCTCGTCGGGATTGAGATACAGGGAGCGGACGAGGTTCTGCCCGCGGCCCTTGGCCCCGGTGGTGGCCCAAGGCTTGTCGGGGGGCAGCGTGGCCCCCTTTTCCGGGAAGGCCACCGGCTCCATCATCTGGCCGATCATGCCGTCGCCCATCACCATCACCGGGTTGCGGTACTTGTCGGCCAGCTCGAAGGCCAGGATCATGTGATCCACCGCCTCCTGCACGGTGGAGGGGCCGAGCACCAGGAGGTGATAGTCTCCGTGTCCCCCGCCCTTGGTGGCCTGGAAGTAGTCCGACTGCGCCGGCAGGATCCCGCCGAGCCCCGGCCCGCCCCGGACGATGTTGATGAACACCACCGGGAGCTGGGCCCCGGCGATGTAGGAGATCGCCTCGGACATGAGGCTGATGCCCGGGCTGGAGGACGAGGTGAACACCCGCACGCCCGAGGAGGCGGCGCCGAACAGCATGTTCGCGGCGGCTACCTCACTCTCGGCTTGCAGAAACAGCCCCTCCACCTCGGGCATGCGGCGGGCCAGATACTCGGCCACCTCGGTCTGGGGCGTGATGGGGTAGGCGAAGTAGTGCCGACACCCGGCCTGGATCGCCGCCTCGCCGAGGGCCTCGTTGCCTTTCATCAGTTTCTTGGCCATGTCGTCGCTCTAGTATTCGAACAGGTTGTAGCGGACGCCGTGCGCCCGCACCGTGATCGCCACGTCCGGGCAGGAGATCGCGCACAGCCGACAGCCGATGCACCGCGTGTAGTCGGTGACCTGGGCGAAGAAATACCCCTTCGTGTTGATCTCCTTCGACATCCCGAGGATCTGCTCGGGGCAGGCCGCGTTGCACAGCTCGCAGCCCTTGCAGCGATCGCGTTCGATGAGCACTTTGGGCATTCCGCCACTCCTTGCGTACATCCCGGATCCGCCGGGCGCGCTGCGCCCTCAGTCCAGGCCAATCTGTCGAAACCGATCTCGTCCTTGCCGCAGCGGGTTGATCCACGGGGGCAACATGCGCCGCTGCATCTGCAACACGGGCGCGGGGAGGTCCGCCTCGCTCAACCCCTGCTCGGTGAGCTGATCGGCCACCTCCTGCATCACCGCCACGAACCGCAGCGGGACGTCGAGGGCCGCGCCCACGTCCCGGGCCAGCGCCAGGCCCTCCTGCACGGTCTGGGCGGTGGTGTTTTCCATCAGGTGGGTGTTGGACACCAGGCCGGTGACCGACAGCCGGGAGGCGGCCTCGATCTCCCGGATGATCCCGAGCGCCCCCTCCACGGTGTCGGTGAACGGGCGCCGGGCGTTGAGCACCAGCAGGAGCTCGGCGCGCTCGGCGAGATCCGCGGCGAAGCCCGAGAGCACCCGGGCCCCCACGTCGTCCCCGCCCACGTCCAGCACGACGTTGCCCTCGCCCCGTCGAATGGCGCCCCGCACCTCCGGCAGGATGATCGGCAGCTCCGAGGCGAAGGTCTCGCCCCGGGGCGTGATCACCTCCACGCCGGCCTGCTCCAGGGGCGCGATGGCCTCCCGGCACCGGAAGTAGGGGTTCACGATGTCCAGATCCACGATGGACACCGGCTCATCGCCCTCGGCGAGCGCCAGGGTATAGTTGACGCTGACCTCGGTTTTTCCCGAGCCATAGTTGCCCGTGAAAATGATCACGCGCTTGTCGATGGATTCCAGCGCGGCGGCGGTCATGAACCGATTCGAGCGACCCTGCTTGATCGTCCTTATCGTCCTTATCGTCTTTATCGTCGGTGGAAAGTCCTCGGGACGCCAGGCCCGGTGTGCCGATTCCCTGAACAATTCCAGTGTAGACTCAGGGCATATATAGAACGGCGCGTCCCTCACGACAAGGGGTAGCGCCGAGTTTTTCCGCGGCCTCGGATCCCAGCTCATCACGGGTGCGCCTTGTGGGTTGGATCTAACCGGAAACACTGCTAAAGTAGCTTTCGTTCCGGTGACCGCGCCGAGGGCAGCGCCGCGGTCGGAGCCAAGCCCTGCGGGGGCTCGCGCGGGGACCCCACCCCGACGGTCCCTCAAGGTCCCACAAAGTCCCCCCAAAGGTCCCATGAGCACATCCAATCGCAGAGATCCCCGCTACCGTGTCCACCTGGAGGTGCGCTACCAGCAGGCCATCGACTTCGTGCAAGAGTACGCGGAGAACTTGAGCAAGGGCGGCCTGTTTCTCCGGGGGGGCCAGGATCTGCAGCCGCGCCAGTCGGTGCTCGTGGAGATCGGGCTGCCGGGCTACGGCACCTTCAAGGTGGAAGCCGAGGTGGCCCACGTGCTGAACGCCGAACAGGCGGCCCAGCTCGGCCGACACCCGGGCGCGGGCCTCGCCATCACCAAGGCGCCTTCCAACTACGCCACCGCGCTGCACGCCTACCTCCGGCTGTTGGGGCGCCGCCGCGACTGTGTCGTGTACGCCGACCGCGACTCCATGATCGAGGCCCTCGCCGCGGCGGGCTACGATTCCATGACCATCCCGCCGGCCGAAGAGCTGACCAACGTGCTGCGCTACGCCCCCAAGCCGGTGCTCGGCCTGGTGGTTTCCGCGACGGCCGGAGCCGAGCAGGCCGCCGCGGTGAACGCCGCGGGCATGACCGACCGGCTGCACGTGGCGTCGACGCCAGCGCAGCTCGAGCGGCTGCTGCCCACCCTCGACGCCCGGATCCCGGTCCCCTCCACGGAGTGAAGGCCATCGGATCAAATCGGATCGGTATCGAATCGGATCCGACCCGACCCGACCCCAACTCACCCGACCCCAACTCACCCGACCCCAACTCACCCGACCCC
>CAYFWA010000404.1:398-6540 GCA_964346625.1 uncultured Myxococcales bacterium | reverse complement strand
CTGCAGGGAAAGGCGCCATAGCGGCGTATTGTGCGAATGCGGTCCTACCAGACGCTTGGACGGATATCGACATCCTAGAGATCCCCGTCGATGTTCAGCGTGCCGCAATAATGTGCCTCTAGGAGTTGCTCTTGAGCGAGCTGTCCGCCCCACAGCACGGGTTTGATGCCGCCCCAACGCTTCTCCAGAAAGCCGGTCAGGGTGGCCAGCCCTTCGCGTCCCTGCAGTTGTCCGAGGTCGTAAAGGAGCCCCACCGTGCGAAACCCGCAGAAGCCTCCCTGGCACGAGCCCATACCCAGCCGCGAGCGCAGGCGGATGGCGTTGGGGGTCACGGGGTGGCCTCGCTCCTCGAGCTGCTGCACGATGCGCAATACCTCGTCGCGTCCCACCATCTCGCACTCGCAGATCACCCCCCCACCCGGCGGCGGTACACGCAGGCGGGCGAGCCGCTCGCGGGGATCCAGCTCGCGGCGATCCTCGCTGCCCGGCAGTGGTTGGGTGGCGGTGAGGCAGGGGGCGTCCACGCCGAGCCGTTGGCAGACCAGGTCGGTGGTGCGCTCGGCCATCAGGCGGTATGTGGTGAGCTTTCCGCCCGCGATGGTCACGAGGTTGTCCACCCCGTCCTTCGTGTGGTCGAACACCGTGAAGGAGCGCGTCAGGGAGCGGTCCCCCTCCGCCTCCCGGCGCTGGACCAGGGGCCGCACGCCGGCGTAGACGCGCACGTAGCGGGCCTGCTCCATGGCTGGGATGAGTTGGGATGCTTCGTTCACCAGCAGATCCACCTCGGCCGCGGGGGTGGTGAGGTGGTCCAGGTTGCGCACCCGGACAGAGGTCGTGCCCGTGATGGTGACGGTCTCGCCCGGGACCACGATGTCTCCATCTTCCGGGAGGCGCAGTCGGTTGAACACGTGTCGGGTGAGCCGGGCGTTGGTGATGAGCAAGCTGCCCTTGGAGTAGGCGATGGGGATGTCCACCCCGGCCAGCCGCCCGATCTGATCCACCCACGGTCCCGCGGCGGAGACCACCTGATCGGCGTGGATCTCCACGCTCTCGCCGCGGGGCTGCCGGATCGCTCCCACGGTGACCACCCGGGCCCCCTCCCGGCGCATGGCCGTGACCTGCGTGTTGAGCAGCACCCGGGCGCCGCGCTGCTCCGCCTCGGTGAGGTTGGCCAGCGTGGCCATGAAGGGGTTGATGGTGGCGTCGGGCACGCGGATGGCGTACTGCGCCTCACCGTTGAGGTTCGGCTCCTGCTCGAGCACGTCCTTCACGTCGAGCGGCTCCGCGGCCAACCCCACCTCTTGCGCCGAGGCCAGGAACCGCTCCGCGTAGGACTCGTCGTCCCCTGGCATCCCGACGAACAGGCCGTTGGTCTGCTCCACGCAGCCGGCCGCGATGTGTTTGAGGATGGTGTTCTCGGTCACGCACTCTGCGGCCGAGGCCGGGTCGTTGACCACGTAGCGCCCCCCCGAGTGCAGCAGCCCGTGGTTCGCACCCGAGGCGCCGGCGTTGAAGTCCCGCCGCTCCACCAAAATGGCGTTCACACCCCGCAACGCCAGGTCCCTGAGGATCCCCGCCCCGGTGAGCCCCCCACCAATCACCAGCACCTGCGTCTCGTATCTCGTCGTCATGATTCGTATCCACTCGGCTCAGTCAACCACTCCCGGCCCACACACCCAGCGCCCAGAGTCGCCGCATTGTAGCGGCCCTCCCCCAGCAGAGCAACCGCCCGACGCATCGCGTTAAAAGAGGGGGACGGAGTTCGAAGATTCGAAGTTCTTTTTACAATTCAGTGCTGGACATTTGGAATCCGTTTCGTGGATTTACTGAATTGCCTTTTAATTACAAACGATTGGCCGCCAGTGGGTGCTTGCCATCCAGTGGAATTGTAAACGCATCTTCGAATCTTCGAACACCGTCCCCTTCTTTCCGCCAGTGGGTGCTTGTCGTCCAGTGGAATTGTAAACGCATCTTCGAATCTTCGAACACCGTCCCCTTCTTTCCTTTCCGTGGAATTGTAAACGCATCTTCGAATCTTCGAACACCGTCCCCTTCTTTCTCCCTTCTTTCTCTCCCGTGAGCAGTGCCCCTGCAGTCGCACGGCCTTGGGCTGGGGAATAAATACTCCCGACCTGCGGTTTTGCTGCTCGAGGTCGGCGGGATCCCCGCCCCGAAGGGAGCTCCTCCTTGCTCTCTGCGGGGCGGGGCCCCCACCGCCCAGGAGGTCATCATGCAGATACAGGTCTCTCGTCGCGCGGCCACCCTCACCATCGTCGCCCTGCTCACGCTCTCCGTGACCACGGTGGGGGCGGTGGCCTGGACGCTCACCCGCGCCGACGGCGCGTCGGCCCACCCCGCGGCCAACCGCGCTGCGGCCAAGCGCGCTGCGGCCAACGCTCCGACCGCCGGCGCTGCGGTGCCGGTCCGGATGTGGGCCAAGCCCGCGCTCGCACAGGCTACCAACGGCTCGGCCGCCGGCCCGCAGAGCATCGCGGACGTGACCGAGTTCGCCCTGCCCAGCGTCGTGAACATCACCACCGAGAAGGCGGCAGGCCGCGGCTCCCGGTTGCGGGGCCGGGGCCGCCGATCGTTGCCGTTTCCCTTCGGTCCCCGCGGCCGGCGGGGCGGTCCGATTCTGCGCGGGCAGGGCTCCGGCGTGATCGTCTCTTCTGACGGCGTGGTGCTCACCAACAACCACGTGGTGCACGGCGCCCGGTCCATCAAGGTCACCCTCGCGGATCGGCGAGAGGTGGAGGCCAGGCTGGTGGGAGCGGATCCCAAGAGCGATCTGGCGGTGCTACGGCTCAAAGGCAGCCCCAAGAACCTCAAGCCCATCCCCTTTGGAGACTCCGACAAGATGCGCCTGGGATCGGTGGTGCTGGCCATCGGCAACCCCTTCGGCGTGGGCCAGACGGTCACCATGGGCATCGTGTCGGCCAAGGGCCGCGCCAACGTGGGCATTGTGGACTACGAGGACTTCATCCAGACCGACGCCGCCATCAACCCCGGCAACTCCGGCGGCGCCCTGGTGGACATGCAGGGCCGCCTGGTGGGGATCAACACCGCCATCTTGTCGCGCAGCGGTGGCTATCAGGGCATCGGCTTCGCCATCCCCACCCGGATCGTCAAGCACGTGATGGGCAGCCTGCTGCGCTACGGCAAGGTGCGCCGGGGATTTCTGGGGATACGCATCCAGACGGTCACCCCGACCCTGTCCAGAAAGCTGGGCCTGGGCACCCAGCGGGGCGTGCTCATCGCCGACGTGGAGCCCGGCAGCGCCGCCGCCCACGCCGGTCTGAAGGCGAAGGACGTGGTGCTCCGTGTGGACGGGATCACCGTGGACACCTCGGGCCGGCTGCGCAGCATCATCGCCAACCGCCCCCCGGGGGCGAGGGTGAAGCTCCGGCTACTGCGGGGCCGCAAGCCGCGCACCGTGCAGGTGACCCTCGGCGCCCTGGGTGGGGGGCCGGTGGCGTCCAGTGCTCCGGGGCGGGCCACGCCGGGAGCCGCACCCAAGGCGGCGCCGCGTCCTGCGCCGAAGGCGGGCCCGCAGGCGGCGCCGGGCAGAGCACCGCAGGGGGGCGCGCCGTCCCCCCGCTCATCGGCCGCCCCCGCTCCACCGGCGGGCAGCCAGGCACTCCTCGGGCTCACCATCTCGCCGGTGACCCGGTCGCTGCGCAAGCACTACCGCGTCCCCTACGCCTTCTCCAAGAACGTCGTGATCACGGCCGTGGCGCCGGGATCCGCGGGGGCCCGGGCCGGCCTGCAGCCCGGCGACGTGGTCCTCTCGGTGGATCGCCGAGACGTGTTCTCGGTGAAGCGCTTCGTCGTCTACACCCGCATCGGCGGCAGCCACGTGGTGCTGGAGGTGTACCGCAACGGCGATACCCACACCTTCGCGCTGAAGAAATCCGGGAAATAGGCGCAGGCATAGTCAACGGATCGGCGGCCTGAACGATCAGATTATTCGTGATCGGGGCTCTTAGGGAGCGGGTCAAAATAAGGTCTGCAAGTCAGGGCGTCGAGGCGCCCGGCTGGCAAGGCGTGAAGAGGGCGAATATTGCGGGATATTTAACCGATGAGCAACGCAGCCAGCCGGGATGGATCGGCGTCCCGAGTGCAGAGTTTATTTTGACCCGCTCCCTTAGAGCTTCAGCTTGATGCCGTGGGCCTTGGCGTAGCGCTGCTGGGCCTGCTGCAGGCGGGCGAGCGCCTTCTTTTCTTGCGCCTGGATCCCCTCTAGGATCTGCTGGATCTGCTGGATCTGACGCCGACCCGCCCGCCGGGTCGGCCGGGTCACCGCGTGCACCGCTTGCTCGATCCGGCCCACGATGCCTTCCTGCGCGTCCAGAAACGTCTGGTAGGCGTCGCGCAGCGCCCGCGCGGTGTCGTCGTCCGGGATCTGTTGCCTCTTGACGGCCTTGCGGATCCGCTGAACCTCGGCGCGCAGCCGCGCCACGCCTTCCTCGAGCTCGGCGTTGCTCACGTTGCCCTTGCCGGCGAGCCGCTGACCGAGCTTCACCCCGACCTTCTTTCCGAGCTCCTGAAGCCGCTCGTTGTGCTTCACGAGGCTTTGGTTGAAGGCCAGGGCCTCCTTTTTCTTCTTCTGGCTTTCGAAGAGCTTGCAGCCGGTGTGCAGCCCCACCGTGAACAGGGTCACGGCCACCAGGGCCGCGAGCACGATCAACAGGGGGCGTCGCGGGCGCTGCCTAGCGTGACGCTCGGGGGGGCGCGGATGTGGTGTGCGGTGACCGGTCGATGCCATGGCGGTCCTCCGTGAAAGCCTCCGTGGAGGCGAGGTGTATTCCCAGGATAATGAGGAGGGACCACCGCTGGCAAGCCGCAAGCTCACCCTCGCGCGTCCCCGCACCCGGGTGACTGGGGGCGCAGGCTAAGGAGGCTGGTCAAAATAATCTGCGCAGTCGGGACGTCGATCCATCCCGGCCCGCGGCGTCGCTCGTCGGTTAAATATCCACCAATATTCGCCCTCCTCGCTCCTTGCGGGCCGGGCGCCTCGACGCCCTGACTTGCACACCTTATTTTGACCAGCCTCCTAAGGTATGGTCGGGATGGAGACGCAGAGTAGAGCACGGAGTACGGAGCACGGAGCAGGAGCACGGAGCAGGAGCACGGAGCACGGAGCACGGAGCACGGAGTACGGAGCACGGAGCACGGAGCACGGAGTACGGAGCACGGAGCAGGAGCACGGAGCACGGAGCAGGAGCACGGGCTGGGCTGCCCAATCGGGTGCAGATCCTCTCAGATCAAAGGGCGATTTGAGCACGAATACGGCGCATTCACGGAGCCTGAAAACTGGTGTCTGAAGATTGCCGTATTTCGCAGAAATGAGTGCTCAAGGGCCGTTTCTAGCGGTTTTCGTGCTGATAAATCGTGATCCAGGAGGATCTGCACCCTGCCCAATCCTGTGCAGCGTGAGCGTCCATGCGAGTCGTCCCGGTCGCATCGATTAAGGGGGGATGTCCCATCCCCCCTCGCCCCGAAAAAGCGCGATTTTTCGGGGCTCAGCCCCAATCATCGCGCTTCGCGCCGCTGCAGGGAAAGGCGCCAACTCATCGATCGGCGGGATTTCGGTCCCCCTCGACCCCTAACCGGTTACTCTTCGTCATCGCCGCAGGCTGCGTCGCGGCGGTCTGCGCCCTGGACACCGCCGGGTGCGCGGCGAGCCGCGGCGAGGTGGCCCCGCGGACGGGCGCGGCGTTCGCCGCCCCGCTTCCGGCGTCATCCGCATAACCGACCTCGGCCCCGGCGCTGGCCGTGAGAGCCAACAGCCAACAGCGAGTGGTGCTCATCGGAGCGGAAACCCGGGACCCGGCTCCGCCCGTCTCAGCCCGTGTGGGTCTGCAGCAGCAAGCGGCCGGACAGCAGGTTCACGAGCACGGCGTACACGTCGGCGGGCAGGTGCCGAGGGGTCTCGCGGTCGAGCAGCAGGGTGAGGCGGGCCTCGAACTCGGAGTCGGCCAACCACAGCAGGTAGTCCACCGGGATCTTGGGCAGGATGAAGAACCGAACGGCCACGTCGGCCGCGGCGCCCGCCTCGTCCGCCTCGAGGCGCCGGCCACCGAGCTGGGCGCCGGCCACCGAGCTGGGCGCCGGCCACCGAGCTGGGCGCCGGCCACCGAGC
>CAYFWA010000404.1:0-298 GCA_964346625.1 uncultured Myxococcales bacterium | reverse complement strand
TGGGCGCCGGCGTGGGCGAAGGCCTCGTCGTCGTTGCCAAGGGCCGCAGGCCGTGCCGAACAGGCGCCGCTGAGCCTCGAGCTTGGCCTTGCCCTCCTCCGAGGTGCCCGCGCCGCAGGTGCTGCACAGCCCCTCGACGTGGAGCCGGCACACGGTGCAGTCGATGCCGCAGGCGCCGGTGCTCATCGCTCACCCCGGGCTGCCAGGCGCACGCAGCCCAGGCCCGGCATTTTACAATCGATGCGGTTAGGGCTCGCGCAAGAATAAGCTCGACGCACCGAGGGCGCCGAGGCGCAAT
>CAYFWA010000403.1:0-6548 GCA_964346625.1 uncultured Myxococcales bacterium | reverse complement strand
TCACCCAATCCAAGATCCGCGACTACAGAAACCCTTGAGACTCCACGGGGGTGATCCACCAGATGCCGCGGCCCACCACGCAGCTATCGCAGCCCTGCAGCCGCTCCAGGGCCGTGTCCACGGCGTCGTCCTCCAGGATGACCTCCACCCGATAGCGCGGGACGTAGCCCAGCACGCGATCCCGGGCCGTGTCGAAGGGGTTGTGCTCGGTGCGCTCGGAGTGCCCCTCGGCCGCGGTCACGGTGAACCCCGGGATCTCCGGCGCGTTCAGCAGGTGGCCCAGCAGATCCTGCTTGGCCGACTGATGGATGACAAAGGTTAGACACTTCATGATCTGCTCCCATGATTATGCCCCGAGGATCGCGCTTCTATGATCCCGCTCGTTGGGAGGCGCGATCACGAGCCTTGCGCTCGGCCCGACCCTCGATCCAGGCATAGAGCGTGGGGATCAGCAAAAGGGTGAGGGCCGTGGAGGAGAAGGTCCCGCCCACCACCACCACCGCCAGCGGCTGCTGGATCTCGGAGCCCGGGCCCGTGGCCAACAGCAGCGGCACCAGGCCGAGCACCGTCAAGATGGCCGTCATCAGCACCGGCCGCAGCCGGTCGGCGCCGCCCTCCTGCACGGCCTGCTCGGTGTCGAGCCCCTGCTTGCGCAGGGTGTTGATGTGGTTCACCAGCACCACGCCGTTCATCACCGCCATCCCGAACAGGGCGATGAAGCCCACCGAGGCCGGCACCGACAGGTAGAGGCCGGAGAGCCAGAGCAGGGTCACCCCACCGATGGTGGCGAAGGGAATGTTGAGCAGGATGATCAGCGCCTGGCGCACCGAGCCGAAGGTGGAAAACAGCAGCAAGAACACCGCGAAGATGGCCAGGGGGATCACCAGCAGCAACCGCCGGGTAGCGCGACGTTGGTTCTCGAACTGGCCGCCGAACTCCACGAAGTAGCCCGGCGGGAGCTGTACCTTGTCTTCGATCCGGCGCCGCAGCTCCGCCACGAAGCCCACCAGGTCCCGGTCCTTGACGTTGCACCGGATCACCACCATGCGCTTGGAGCCCTCCCGTCGGATCTGTACCGGGCCATCCACCTCCCGGATCCGGGTGAGCTCTCCGAGCAGCCGGTGGCCCCCGTCGGCGGTGCGCACCACCAGCTCGCGCAAAGCCTGCTTGCGGTTGCGCTGCGCCTCGGGCAACCGCACCACCACCGGGATGCGGCGCACCCCGCGGCGGATCTCGGTGACCTGCGCCCCCCCCACCGCGGTGCCGATGAGCGCGTTGATCTGGTCCACGGTCACGCCCTCGCGGCTCATCACGTCGCGCCGCATCTCCACCTGCAGGTAGTGCTGTCCCGTGAGGGGGGTGTGCACCACGTCCACGGCCCCGCGGGTCTTTTGCACCACCTGCTCGATGGCCCGGGCCTTGCGCTCGAGCACCGCCAGATCCTCGCCGAACAGCTTCACCGCGAGGGCGGCCCGGACCCCCGTGAGCATCTCGGACACGCGCATGTCGATGGGCTGGGTGAAGCCGTAGTTGACCCCGGGGAACCGCTCGAGCACCCGGCGGAGCTTCTCCTGCAGCGCCTCGGTGCTGTCCACCGTCCACTGGTCCCGCGGCTTGAGCACCAGGAAGCTGTCGGTCTCGTTGAGACCCATGGGATCCAGGCGCAGCTCGTCGGAGCCGGTCCGCGACACGATGCCCACCACCTCCGGCACCTCCATCAAGGCGCGCTGCATCTTGAGATCGATCTCCAGCGACCGCTGCAGGGAGATGGTGGGGAGCTTCTCGGTCTGAATGACCACCGTGCCCTCGTTCAGGGTCGGGATGAACTCCCGTCCCACGAAGGGGACGATGGCCGAAGCCGCGGCCAGCATCGCCAGCGCGATGCCCAGGGCCCAGTAGCGCCGTCGGACGGCCCAGGCCACCGCGGGCCGATAGGCCCGCAAAAGGGCGCGCAAAAGCCAGTTGCGCTGCTTGCGCGCGGGCTTCATGAGCAGGCTCGCCAGCACCGGGATCACGGTGAGGCTGAGAAACAGGGAGGTGATCAGGGCGATGCCGATGGTCGAGGCGAGGGGGTTGAACAGCCTGCCCTCGATGCCGGTGAGGCTGAGAATGGGCACCAGGGACACCGCGATGATGGCTACGCCGGCGAGCACCGGCCGGGCCACGTCTGCCGCGGCCCGGTACACCACGTGTAACCGGTTGGTGGCGTGGCGG
This sequence comes from uncultured Myxococcales bacterium, assembly GCA_964346625.1. Lineage (GTDB taxonomy): Bacteria > Myxococcota_A > Polyangia > HGW-17 > JAJRWW01 > CAYFWA01. The sequence goes on along the minus strand of CAYFWA010000403.1, from coordinate 4,334 downwards.
TCCTCGCTGAGCTGGCTGTGGATGTTCTCGGTCATCACCACGGCGGAGTCCACGAGCACCCCGATGGCGATGGCGAGCCCCCCCAGGGACATCAGGTTGGCGGAGATGCCCAGCAGGTGCATGGGGATGAAGACCCCCAGCACGGTCAAGGGGAGCACCATGCCGGCGGTGACGGCGCTGCGCAGGTTCCCGAGAAAAAGCAGCAAGACCACCAGCACCAGGGCCACCGCCTGCCCCAGGGCGTTGCGCACGGTACCCACGGCACGCTCGATGAGCACCGCCCGGTCGTAGATCACCCGGGTCTTCACGCCCTCGGGCAGGCTCTTCTGGATCTCCGCCAGGGCCGCCTTGACCCCCTCCACCGTCTTACGCCCGTTGGCGCCGCGGCGCAGCAGCACGAGCCCCTGGACCCCCTCGCCCTTTCCGTCCGCGGTGACCCCGCCGTAGCGGATCAGGGCGCCCTCGGCGACCTCCGCCACGTCGGAGACGTGGACCGGCACGCCGCCGCGGGTGGCCACGGTGATCTCCCGGATGTCGGCGAGGGTCCGCAGCCGCCCGATGGTTCGCACCAGCAACACCTCGTGGTGGCGCACCAGCCGATCCCCCCCCGCGTTCTCGTTGTTTTTTCGCAGCGCGCGCGCTACGTCGTGCACGCTCAGCTCATAGCGCTTCAGATCCACCGGCCGGGGTCGGACCTGGAAGCTGCGCACCTCCCCGCCCAGGGAGTTGACGTCCGCCACGCCGTCCACCGCCAGCAGCCGCGGTCGGATCATCCAGTCCAGGATGCTGCGCAGCTCGCGGTTGCTGCGCCCCTCCCCTTCCACCTGGAACATGAACAGCTCCGAGAGCGGCGAGGTGATGGGAGCGAGCCCCCCCTCCACCCCGGATGGCAACCGGTTGAGGACCTGGTTGATGCGCTCGCTCACCTGCTGGCGGGCCCAGTAGATGTCCGTGCCATCCTCGAAGTCGATGGTGATCACCGAAAGGGCGTACTTGGTGGTGGAACGCAGCACCGTCTGGTGGGGAATGCCCCGAACCTGGGTCTCGATGGGATAGGTAACCCTCTGCTCCACCTCCACCGGGGACATCCCCGGAGCCTTGACGATCACCTGCACCTGGGTGGTGGAGATGTCCGGATAGGCGTCGATGGGGATCTCGAAAAACGCCCAGACGCCGCCGCCGGCCAGCAGCACCGCCAGCACCATGGCGAGGAGCCGCTGGCTCAGGGCGAACCGAATCACGTGGGAAAGCACTATCCCCCCTCTCGGTTCTGATATTCGGCCTTGAGGGCGAAGCTGTTTTCCGTCGCCACCCGCTCCCCGGCCCGCAGCCCCTTGCGGATGGCCACCCGCTCGGCGCCCTTGGGTCCGGTCCAGACCCGCCGCACCTCGAAGTGGCGCTCCCCGGTCTTCACGAACACCACCGACTGACCGCCCAGCTCGTGCACCGCCGATCGCGGCACCGCCACGGCCACCCGCTGCTCGTGCTCCTGGAAGCGGGCGGTGATGGAGATCCCCGGCCGCCAGCGCCCCTCGGGGTTGGCGATGGCGAGGCGGACCAGCACGGTGCGGGTGGCGCGATCGGCCTCCGGCGCGATGTAGATGAGCCGCCCCTCCCCCTCGAGGCCCGCCCGGCGGTTGCTGACCGGGACCCGCTGTCCCACCTTCAACCCGGCGAGCCGATGGGTGGGCACCCGCACCTCCCCCCAGACCCGAGCCAGATCGGCGACGCGGATCACGGTCTGGGCGTCGGTCACGGCCGAGCCCACGGTGATCTCGACCGCCAGCACCGTCCCGGCGAAGGGGGTGCGGACCTCGTAGCGATCCAGGGATCGCTTCGAGGCCCTCCCCGACAGCTTCGAGGCGTCCACCCCCACCACCCGCAGGCGCTGCCTGGCCATGTGAAGAGCGAGCCCAGCCTCGTCGAAGCCCTTTTTGCGTTTCAGGTAGGCGTCCTTGGTGGTGACGCCGCGATCCAGCAGCTTCTTTTCGCGCTGAAACAGCCGCCGGGTGAGGCCGAAGCGCTGTACGCGCTCGAGGTAGGACAGCTTGAGGTCTGCCAGCTTGCGGCTGCGGATCACCGTCACCACCGCGCCGGCCTTCACCGTGTCTCCCTCCTTGACCTGCACCGACTCCACCACGCCGGAGATCCTGGACACGAGCTTTGCCAAACGGGTGCGGTCGTAGGCGAGATCGCCGCTACGCGAAAAGCGCGTGGCGAGGTTGGCGGGGCCCGCCTCGGCGTAGCCGAGCTCGGCGTTGGCCAGCGCCTCGGCGGACAGCTCCAGGTGCCGGGGGGTGGCCTTGGCGCCGGACTGGCCCCCAGCGGGCTCGTCGCACGCGGCCGCCAGCGCGAGGACCCCGGAGACGAAGACCGCGCAGACGCGAGTCGGCTTTCCGCGATCCCGCCGGACCGCTTGTTCTGCGCTGGGTGCTCGTCTCATGGTCGTCTCTCCTGGACGGGGCGTGAGCGCCTCGGCCCGGCGGACGCAGCGCCTCGATCCTGCAGCTCCCGGGGCTCGTCGCGCCGAGGCTTCGGCTCCGGCCGAGGCCGCGACTCCGGCTCCGGTCGCGACTCCGGCTCCGGTCGCGACTCCGGCTCCGGTCGCGACTCCGGCTCCGGCCGCGACCGGGGCGCGGAGCGTCGAATCTTCTCCCCCTTCCCCCCGATGGGGCCCACGCCCGAGCCCAGGCCCGCCGCGCGCTTCACCGCCACCCGCGCCAGCGCCAGATCCCGCCACGCCCGCAGATGACGCGCCCGGGTCTCCACCAGCTCCCGCTGCGCCTCGAGCAGATCGATGGCCGTGAGGCGGCCGAGGCGCACGGCGTCCCGGATCCGTTCGAATGCCTTGCGCGCCGCGGGCAGCACGGCGTCCCGCAGGATCTCCGCCTCCTGCCGGGCGGTGTCGAGCCGGTCCAGCGCGGCCAGCAGCGCCTCGCGCAACCGGAGCACCACCCGGGCGCGAGTGGCCCGCTCCCGCGCCAGGCGATGACGGGCCGCCGCCACCGCACCACTACGCCGAGAAAACAGCGGCAGGGGGATGGACACGCCCACCACCACGGCGCTGTCGCCGGGCCCGTTTAGCCAGCGATACCCGGCCCGCAGACCGAGATCGGGCCAGGCGAGGGTCTGCTGCAAGGCCAGCTTTGCGCGGCGCTCGGCCACGGCGGCCTCCTGGAGCCGCACCGCGGGGTGGCGCGTCACGCGCGACAGCAACGCCCCGCGAGCCGGGAGGCCGGGCTTCGCATCGAGGGCGCCGCGCAGCCGGCCGAACCGCGGGCGGAGGCTGCCCCAGTGCGCGGCCAGGGCCCGCCGGGCTCGCCGCAAGACGTGCCGGGCCTTCACCAGGGCGATGCGCGCCAGCTCGGCCCGGACCCGGCCCCGGCTCAGCTCCGCGGGCAGCCCCTTGCCGCCATCGAGGCGGGCGCGCAGCACCTTCACCACCTGCCGCGCCACGGCCAGGCGCTCCCGGTTGGCGCGCACGAGCTGCTGGGCGTACAGGCCGTCGTAGAAGGCGGCGGTCGCCCCGGCGAGCCACTGGTTCCGCTGCTTGGCCAGGCGCCAGTCCGCGATCCGGGTCGCGACGCGCGCCACGCGCTGTCGGGCGCCGCGCTTGCCCCCGAGCTCGATGTCCTGGCTCACCTGCACGGTGAGCTGCAGCTCGCGCACGGCGCGAAAATCTCCGGAGCCCAGCCAGTCCTCGAGATCCACGTCCACGGTTGGGCTCGGGTACCGGCCCGCGCGCCGCTGCGCGGCGCGCGCCGCGCAGCGCTCCTGCTCCATTCCCCGAAGCTCCGGGTGGTGACGCAGGGTCAAGGACAAGGCCGTGGGAAGATCCAGGGCGCCCTGCGGAGCGCGCTGGGCAGCCGAACGGGCCTTGGGGCGAGCCGCCGACGCGCTGCCTGGGGCGCCCGACGGATCACAGCAGGGCCGGGGCAGATCCCGCGGCGCGGGCACCAGCGGGTTACCGAGGCTGCAAGCCCCGAGCAGGGGCAGAATTGAGCCAATGCCGAGGCTGAACAGCGTGGGCTTGTTCAGCCTCCTCATTGCGATTGCCATCGCACGTCGCACGGGTCCTCCCGGGTGCTGGACGAGAACAACACTCGATCAGGGTTTCAAGCGAGATGCGATACAATCTGCATCCTGCACCTCGAATGGCAAGGGTCGAGCGCTCCCGATATATCACACCGCGGCGATGGGGATGGTTCTCCTCCACCCGGCCAGGCGCGGCCAGGCGTGGTGGGCGCGGTGGGCGCGGCCAGGCGTGGTGGGCGCGGTGGGCGCGGCCAGGCGTGGTGGGCGCGGTGGGCGCGGCCAGGCGTGGTGGGCGCGGT
>CAYFWA010000402.1:2167-6551 GCA_964346625.1 uncultured Myxococcales bacterium | reverse complement strand
AGGGGCGGGGGCCCCGCGGGGCGCGCGGCTGCGGCCACAGCGCAAATGGCTCGCTGCTTGACACCGGTTTTCTTCTTTCGTAAAAAGGGTCGTCAGAAGGGGTGGGACCTCGAAAAAACCGGCCCCACAAAAGCTCGAAAAAACCGGCCCCACAAAAGACGGCGAAATGAACTGGCATCATTCGAAAAACTGCCTCACCTGAGGGCGAACCGTGGAGCCAGGTTGGCTCCATCCAATCATCCATGGCCCTCGGGTGACTCCTCCCGCCTGACCTCCCGTGCCTCTTCGGGCGGCCGGCGACAGTCGTCAGCCGGTGGCCCGAGGAGGAACTCATGACAGAAGCGACCGATTACCGACCGATGTGGGCCGAGCTGGGCCTGGATCTGTCCAAGCACGACGCGCTGCTCGGCGTGCTTGGACAGCTCTACACCGACACGTATCTTTCACAGGAAAATCGCCCCGATGGCATGGGGTACTTCGACTTCGTCATGGGCGAGGTCCACGGCCTGCGCATCAAGGAGATCGTGGACGCCAAGGCCGCGGGCAAGCTCGTGGTGGGCTCGTTCTGCGTCTTCGTGCCCGAAGAGCTCGTTTTAGCGGCCGGGGGCGTCAACGTGGGGCTGTGCGCTGGGGCCGACTTCGGCACCGAGCAGGCTGAGCAGTACTTGCCGCGCAACACCTGCGCCCTGATCAAGTCCTTCTTCGGCTTCAGCCTCGAGAAGGTTTGCCCCTACTTGGAGAGTTGCGACCTGGTGGTGGGTGAAAACACCTGCGACGGCAAAAAGAAGGCCTACGAGATCTTCCGGGATCTGATCAAGGGCGAGTTTTTGGCCCTCGACATGCCCAACACCAAGGGCGCCGAGGGGCGCGCGATCCTCACCCGGGCCTACCACGACCTGGTGGCGACCCTGGAGAAGATGTCCGGACGGGAGATCACCGTCGATTCGCTCAAGGCCGGCATCGAAACCGTCAACGCCAAGCGCGCTGCCATGCAGCGGTTGGCGCGGCTGCGGCACGCCACCCCGGCGCCCATCAGCGGCCTGGACGCGCTGCTCGCCAACCAGGTGTTCTTCTATGACGATCCGGAGCGCTTCACCGCCAGCGTCGAAAAGCTCTGCGACGAGCTGGAGACGCGCGTCGAGTCCAAGCGCGGCGTGGTCTCCGACGAAACCCCGCGGGTCGTGCTCTCCGGCTGTCCCATGGCCGTACCGAATTGGAAGCTTCCAGCGATCATCGAGAGCGCTGGCGCCGTGATCGTGGGGGAGGAGTCCTGCATTGGCGAGCGGGGGACTCAGAATCTTGTGGAGGCCAAGGGCGACACCGTGGACGCGCTGATCGATCGGCTGGTGGACCGGTACTTCACCATCGACTGCGCGGTGTTCACCCCCAACCCGACCCGCGCCGACCATGCCCTGCAGATCGCCCAGGACGCCAAGGCCAACGGGATCATCCATTACGGGCTACAGTTCTGCACGCCGTACCAGATGGAGGCGCCGCTCCTCGAGCGCCACGTCGAGGACACCGGGCTGCCGGTGCTGCGCATCGACACCGACTACAGCGCCGAGGACGTGGGCCAGCTCCGCACGCGTGTGGAGGCCTTCATCGAACAGATCGGACGCTAGCCGGGGAGCCGGGAGATGCGCATCATCGGTCTCGACATCGGCTCCCGGACGGTGAAGCGGGTCACGGTGGAGGACGACGAGATGACGGACCACCTCGTCGTCCCCAACCACCACGACCCGCTCGCTCTCTGCGACGAGCTGCTCTCCACACAGGACGCCGACCACGTCGTGGCCACGGGATACGGCCGACACCTCTACGCCGAGCATCGGGAGGCCGCCACGGTCACAGAGATCCGGGCGGTGGCCCTCGGCGCGAGGCGGGTGCTCCCGGGCGCCCGAACGCTCCTGGACATCGGCGGCCAGGACACCAAGGTGATCGCCCTCGACGATCGCGGCGAGGTGGTCAAGTTCGAAATGAACGACCGCTGCGCCGCGGGTACGGGGCGCTTTCTGGAGGTGATGGCCACGGCGCTGTCGTACCCCATGGCGGAGTTCGTTAAGGCCGGGCTCGGCGCGAGTGGCTCCCGGAGCATCAACGCCATGTGCACCGTGTTCGCCGAGTCCGAGGTCATCTCGGCCACGGCGCGCGGAGCGGACCGGGCCGAGCTGGCGCGCGGGCTTCACGAGGCGGTGGTGCGCCGCGCCGCTGCCATGTTGCGGCGGATACCACTCGCCGACGAGATCGTCTTTTGCGGGGGGGGCGCGAAGAACGCCTGCCTGCACGAGCTGATCGCCGCGGCGCTCGGCCGCGAGGTCCACCTGCCGCCGGAGCCCCAGATCGTCGCGGCGCTCGGTGCCGCGCTCTCGATGAACGGGCGCATCGAGAAACCGAGAGGAATTAGAACATGACAGAACAGAAAACCGTAGATTGCCGAGGGCTGGCCTGTCCGCAGCCGGTGCTCGACACCAAGGCCGCGCTGCAGGGCGCCGCCGTGCCGATTCGGGTGATCGTGGACAGCGAGGCGTCGGCCACCAACGTGCGCCGGTTCGCCGAGAGCCAGGGGGCGCGAATCCAGGTGGAGGAGCAGGCCGGGGTATTCCACCTGACCATCGAGCCGGGACATCACGCGCCTGCTGCCGAGGAGCCCCCAATCGTCTGCTCCACGGGGGTGGCTCGGAACCTGGTGGTCTACGTCTCCGCCGAGGGCATGGGCCGCGGCGACGACGAGCTGGGCGGGATCCTGATGGCCGCTTTCCTGGACACCTTGAGTCAGTTCAAGGGCGAGATCTCCCACGTGATCTTCGTCAACGCCGGGGCGAAGCTCGCGGTGGCGGGCTCACCAGCATTGGAGCAGATCCGACAGCTCGAGCAGCTCGGAGCCGAGGTGCTGGTGTGCGGCACCTGCCTCCGTCACTTCGGGATCGAGGACCAGCTGGCCGTAGGGAGCGTCTCGAACATGTTCGCCATCATCGAGACGCTCTCCAAGGCGGGAAGGATCATCCGACCATGAGCAGAATCGAGGACATCAAGCTCACCAGCGGCGTACAGTCGGCGGGGTGAGCGAGCAAGCTACCTCCAGGGGACCTGGAGGCCGTGCTCGCCGACCTGCCAGACGTGCCGCATCCAGACCTGCTGGTGGGTCGAGGGAGCGCCGACGACGCGGGGGTCTTCCGCGTGCGGCCGGATCTCGCCCTGATCCAGACGGTGGACTTCTTCACGCCCATCGTGGACGACCCCCGCACCTTCGGGCGCATCGCCGCCGCCAACGCCCTGAGCGATGTCTACGCCATGGGGGGAGCGCCCCTCACCGCGATGAACATCGTCTGCTTTCCGCGCAAGACCTTGCCCCTCGACGTGCTGCGGGACGTGCTGTTGGGGGGAGCCGAGATCGTCTCGGAGGCGGGCGCCCTGCTCGTGGGGGGGCACAGCGTGGAGGACCCGGAGCTCAAGTACGGCCTGAGCGTGACCGGAACTGTGCACCCCGACCGGGTGGTCACCAACGCGGGCGCACAGCCGGGAGACCGGTTGATCCTGACGAAGCCCTTGGGGACGGGGGTGCTGGCTACGGCCATCAAGGGAGGGATGGCTCCGGTCGATGTGGAGGCGGAAGCCGTTCGGTGGATGGCCACGCTGAACAAGGCCGCGGCCGAGGCCATGCAGGAGGTGGGCGTCCACGCCTGCACCGACGTCACCGGGTTCGGCCTGCTCGGCCATGCCCTGGAGCTGGCCAGCGCCTCCGGCGTGACCCTCGAGGTCGAGGCCGGTCGCGTGCCCCTCATCCCGGGGGTGAAGGAGCTGGCCGCCATGGGCCTGATCCCGGCCGGCAGCTTCGCCAACCGCGCCTTCTGCGAGCGAGCGGTCACCGTGGATGACGCGGTGGCGCCGCTGCCGGTGGACCTGCTCGCCGACGCCCAGACCTCCGGCGGGCTGCTCATCGCGGTGGGGGAGGATCGCGTCGATGGGCTGCACGAGGCGCTGGAGCGCGGCGGTGTCCCGCACCCCGAGATCGGGCGCGTGACCGAGCCGAGCGCGGGGCGGATCCACGTCCGGCCGTGAGGGTTCCGTACGAAGGATCGAGCACCACCGCATGACCCCTTTGCTGGAGACCGCACACGTGAATCGAGACGGACAGTGGGGACGGACAGTGGGGGCGGATAGTGGGGACGGATCTCGATTTCTTCAATTTGGCGCTCGGACGGTGGGATGAGGCTTTCTGGACAATGTAGCACCTTATTATCTCGTTTTCAGCACTGTTTTGTTATAATTGTATTTTTTACAAGCTGACCCAAATCGTAGATCACGAGATTCGTCGCCGTACCCCGCCCCCATGCCTGCTCCCCGAATTGAAGTTTTCGAGATCCGTCCCCACGTCCGTGCACAC
>CAYFWA010000402.1:0-2067 GCA_964346625.1 uncultured Myxococcales bacterium | reverse complement strand
CATGCCTGCTCCCCGAATTGAAGTTTTCGAGATCCGTCCCCACGTCCGTGCACACTTGAGCGATATTGTGCCCTGGCAACGTCGTTTGGCCCTTGGCGAGGCGCGCGGGGGCCGCCGTGGGGGGTGGGGGCCCCCGGGCGCGGCCTGGTGGCGGCCACAGCGCAAATGGCTCGACTTGCTCGCCGCTTGTAGATCGATGATACTCGAAAACCATGCGACACTACCGCTGCAAACGACCGGGGCCGTTTTCATCAAGGAGCTCACGGATCCTCCCGCTACGGCTCCCGCTCTTGTTGACAGTTCTTCTGGTCGGATCGGCGCCGGCCTTTCTGTTTTGCTGCAACGGGATGCGGCGAACCTCCTCGACTACTGCGTCCGGAAGCTCGGGCAGCGCCCGGTGGCGGCCGCCGCCCCCCGATCCCAAAGGTCGAGGATCGATAGACGCGTATCTGCGTCACCATAATTGGATGGAAATGTGCGGGGTGCTCAAAGGTTGGTCGATGGAGGAGCTACGCTCTTTTGAATCGACCATGCGCGAAGCTGTGGTCAAAGGCTCCTTTCGTCATCCCCGAGTGCTCGATTTGGAGACGACCACGCGATGGCTTCAGCGCAAAAAGCTCACTCCGCAGGAGAAGTGGCTGGCCAAATGGAGCGAGCTGATCGTCCTGAGAGCAGAACAGATACGTACCCACCGCGCCAATCTGAAAAGCCCCGAGTGGTGGGCCGACTCGCCCGTCGTGGTGGGCAGGTCGACAACCGTTCGGGAGGCCGAAGCGAAGGGGGAGCCGCCGAGGCAGGCCGCAGGCTGGTGGCTGCGGCTGCCCAAGGCGCGCTTCGATGTGCTCATGGATATCATCGAGACTGTAGGTCGGGGTGCCCGATCCGGAGGGGCACCGCTCCGGGGCCTCTACTTCTCCCGTCACCAGGATGTCGAGGTAAAAGCGCTGGCATCGAGCACCAGCCTCAAACAGCTCGCTCACCTCTCCCTGGCGTGCGTCGCGATCGACCACGAGGGAAGCGACAGCGTGGGATCGCCTACCGTCCACTCCACCGACTACCACTGCATCAACGACAGGGAGTTCACCCACCTCGCCAACTCGGCCAGCCTTCCCTCCCTGCGGGAACTCGACCTCACCGGGAACAGGCTCACGATCAAGAGCGTGCGCGCGCTCGCCTCCTCAAAGACGATTAACCGGTTGACCTCGCTGAACCTCTCCGGTAATGACCAGATAACCGGACACGGAGTCCTCGAGATCATCGCTTCCTCCAAGAGCTTCGACGAGCTCGAGGTGCTCGACCTCTCGAACGGACCGAGAATAGCTCACAAAAGCCGACAGAAGCTCCCCGGCCTCCGTTCGCTCGAGCGTTTGGACATCTCGAGAGGATACGTGCGCGACGGGGACCTGGCGAGCTTCCTCGCCTCGGTGAGCACTCCCCGCCTCACCCACTTGATCGCAGCGCGCAACCCAAAGCTCGGGGTGGGTTGTGCCACAGCGATCGCAAAGGACCCTGACCACTCCAACCTGCGGGTCATCGACCTCGAAGGCTCCGGGATCGGCGACAAGGGCGGGCAAACGGTCGCATCTTCACCATATCTTACCGAGCTACGGGAGCTGCGATTGGCCGATGTGGGAGCGGGGCGCGCCACCGCCCTCGCGATCGCGGAAAACAAGGCGATGGACGAGCTTCGCGTCCTCGACCTGTCGACCTCCAGCAGCCGACCCGATCGCATCGGGCCCGAAGAGGCCAAGGCCCTCGCAGAGAGCAGCCACCTGAGCCATCTCGAGACGCTCAATCTCTCTTTTCATCCCATCGGAGACGAAGGAGCATTGGCAATAATCCGTTCCCCTCACGTCCGCTCCCTCGAAAGGCTGGTGCTCATCTGGACAGGGGCCACCGACAAGAGCATCATCGCTTTGGCGAACGCTTCACACATGAAGGGGCTGCGCTATTTGGAGCTCCGAAACAAAGGCGTGACCCTGAAGGGAGTCCGGGCGATCGCTCGAGCCACCCACTTGAAGAACCTCTACCATCTCGGCATCCTCCGCTCCGACCATCCCGATCGGG
>CAYFWA010000401.1:0-6560 GCA_964346625.1 uncultured Myxococcales bacterium | reverse complement strand
GCGCCAGCCCCCGACTGAGGCTCCCGAGCCCCCGCCTGCACGAGCCCCCGCTTGCACGAGCCCCGACTTGCGAACGCGCGCCTGTTCACTGCGAGCCGCCCAGGCGCCTTTGCTCGTTGCGGTAGAAGGCCAGGTCGGGGTCCAGGGCCACCGCCTTGGCGATGGCCTGCTTCGCGGCCCGGGGGTGGCCCAGCCGGTGCGACAGGTCGGCCACCAGATACCAGCCCCAGTCGTTTTTGGGCTCTTTTTCCACGGCCTCGCGCGCCAGGGCGAGGGCCTGCTCGAGCTCGTGGCCACACTTGCGCCGCAGGCCGGCGGCCAGCACCAGGGCATCGACCGCGCGCTGCTTTTTTTTCACCCAGGCGTCCAGCGAGCGGGCCGCGGCCGCGGGCTGGCCGGCCTTGCACAGCGCCCAGCCGAGCCAGTAGCGCAGCCCCTTGCCCGCGCGCCCGGCTCCGTAGAGCCGCACCGCCCGGCGCAGCAGCTTCACCGCCGCCGGGTAGTCGCGTTTGCAGCGCACCAGGTAGCGCCCCCGATGCATCATCACCCGGGAGGCCAGGCCGGTCTTGTCGGTGGGATCCCGGGCGAGGATGTGGTCGTAGTGCTTGGCCGCGGCCTTGGCCTTCCCCCGCAGCAGCAGCTTGTAGCCCGCCTGAAAATGCAGCTTGAGGTCGTCTGGCCGGCGCCGGAGCTGATCCCGGAGCAGGTGGAGCCCGTCGCGGCCGGCGAGGATGGCCCGGACCTCCTCCAGAAAGGCCCGGCGCCCGTCGTAGCCCACGATCCGGTCGATCTCCGAGCCGTCCTGGCGCAAGAAGATCGTGGTGGGCAGCCCCGTGACCAGGCGGCGCATGACCAGGGCCTGGTTGGCCGGCGCGTCGAAGTCCACGGTGCGCTGCGGGAGCCCTGAGAGCAGCCGACGCCCCGCGACGTCTTCGAGCACCTCCTTTTTGAGCTGGTGGCAGGAGGGGCACCAGGAGGCCGTGAAAAAAAGCACCCGCGCGGCGACCCGATCCCGCGGCGGGACCGCTGGCCCAGGCTCGCGCGCCCGGCGGTGAGCTGACGCGCGCCGGGGCGCAGGGTCGGATGCGCCGCCCTCGGCGCCCCTTGCGCCGCTGGCGTCGCCGTGGCGCTTGGAGCAACCTGGCGCCGCCACCAGCAACGGGGCGGCGGTCAACGCCTGCGCCGCCACCGCCACCAGCAACGGGGCGGCGGTCAACGCCTGCGCTGCCACCGCCACCATTGCCACCTTTGCCGCCATCACCACCGACATGGGCCCGCGGGAGTCCCGCTTCTCGCGCGTCACACGCGCAGGGTGACCCGATATCCGCCTCATGGGCAGCTCTGCCCGCAGCTATCGGTGCACAGGGTCACGCAGGCGGCGCTCCACTCCTCGGCGCAGCACCGCGGGTCGGCCTGGCACACGCAGCTCAGGCAGGTGCAGCCGGTGCAGCCCACCTCCCCCGGCGTAGCGAAGCAGCCGTCCGAGGAACCCTGGCAATCACCACAGTCGTCCGGGCAGCTCTGGCAGGTCTCGCCGGTGACCTGCCAGCGGCACAGGCCGTCGCCGCAGTAGCAGTCCACCCAGCACAGGGTCTCGGTTTCCCCGTCCTGGGGCTCGCAGATCCCGTTGCCGCAGAAGCAGTCGGCGCCGCAGGTCAGCGCGTCCTCGCCGGAGTCCCGATCACAGGCCCCGTCGCCGCAGTAGCAGTCCTGGGGACAGATGGTGGGGGTCTCCCCCCGATCCAGCTCGCACTCGCCGTTGCCGCAGCGATAGCAGGTGGAGCAGTCCGTCAGGCAGGTGGTGCAGTCCTCGCCCTGGCCGAGATCACAGATCCCGTCGCCGCAGCCCCCGCAGTTGCCACAGTCCGCCGCGCAGGTGGTGCAGTCCTCGAAGGCCGACACCTGGCACTGGCCGTCGCCGCAGGTCCCGCAGGCGCCGCAGTCCGCCGCGCAGGTGGCGCACCACTCGCCGATCCCCGGATCGCACTGCCCGTCCCCGCAGGCCGGCCCCCCGCAGTCTCCGCCGCAGGTGTGGTTGCAGGTGGACACGCAGGAGGCGTCCCAGGTCACCGCGCAGCAGTAGGGGTCCAGGCCGCAGACACAGGACTCGCAGTCGCAGCCCCCGCAGCCCGGATCCGCCCCGGGCAGACAGGGGTCGCTGCCGGTGCACGCCCCGCAATCCGCCACGCAGTTGCGGCAGTGCTCCCCCTCGGCCGGCGCACAGCTCCCGTCGCCGCACTGGGCGGGACAGGCGCCACAGTCCACCGCGCAGGAGGCGCAGTCCTCGCCCTCGGCGACCTGGCAAAGGCCGTCGCCACAGCCTCCGCACGCCCCGCAGTCCGCGGGGCAGCTCACGCAGTGCTCCAGGCCGCTGGCGTCGCAGGTGCCGTCTCCGCAACTCCCCGGGCAGCTCACGCCGCAGGCCTCGCAGCGGCTCACGCAGGTCTGATCCCACTGCACACTGCAGCAGTAGGGATCCTGGGTGCACACGCAGGACAGACACCCGCAGCCGGCGCAGCCCGGCTCGGCGGTCTCCGTGCAGCCGTCCCCGCCGCCGCAGGCGCCGCAATCCACGGGGCAGGTGAAACAGCTCTCCCCCGCGGGCACGTCGCAGGCGCCATCGCCACACTGGGAGGGGCAGGCGCCGCAGTCTGCCGGACAGGTCGCACAGTCCTCCCCGGCGGCGCCCTCGCAGGTGCCGTCACCGCAGGCCCCGGCGCAGGTCTCTCCGCAGGGCTCGATGCACAATCCCACACACTCGGCGTCCCACTGCGCGGTGCAGCAGAAGGGATCCAGGGCACAGACGCAGGACTCGCAGTCACAGCCACCGCAGCCCGGGCTCGCCGAGGCCTCGCAGCCGCTGTCCCCGACGCACGGCCCGCAGTCCTCGGCGCAGCTCACGCAGTGCTCTCCGCCCAGGGGGTCGCACTCCCCGTCGCCGCACCACTGGGGGCAGGCGCCGCAGTCGGGGGCGCAGCTCTGGCAGTCCTCGCCCTCGGCGCTGCGGCACAGCCCGTCGCCGCAGTTGGGCAAACACTCGCCACAGTCCGCGGGGCAGCTCTCGCAGCTCTCGCTCTGCTGGCAGATGCCGTCGCCGCACCCCACGGGGCACAGGCCGCAGTCCTGAGGACAGCTCTCGCAGTCCTCCTCGCCCTCGCACAGCGAGTCGCCGCAGATCTCGCCGCAGTTGCCGCAGTCCCCAGGACAGCTCGCGCAGGTCTCCCCCGGCTCGCACTGCTCGTTGCCGCATTCGAAGTCACAGGAGCCGCAGTCGACCTCGCAGTTCTCGCAGTTTTCCAGGGGCCGCTCGCACTGGCGGTCGCCGCAGCGCGCGCAGATCCCGGTGGCGTCGCAGATGCAGTCGTCGGCCCCCGGACACGTGCTCGGGTCGGAGTCGCCGCCAGGGCAGCCGCTGGCGAGCAGCGCAAAGCCCAGCAGCGTCAAGGACAACGCCAACGCCAACGCCAACGCCAAGGCGGACGCAGACGCCCGCGTCGGCGCTCGGGTCGCGGAGTTGGCACCGCCCAGCCGCGCCGTGCGCCGCCCAAAAATCGTCACGCGCTCCCTCACGCTCACGCGCTCCCTCCCGGTCCGTCCGTCACAGGCTCTCCGGAGACGAAGAGCCATCGGGAGGCGAGCTGTCCGACGCGGAGCCATCCGGGGCCACCTCCCGCGGCGGCGTGGCCGGCGGCGGCGCGGCCGGCGGCGGCTCCTGCACCGGCGCGCTGCGGGCGTCCGTGGGCGGGCCGTCGTCGGGCGGCGCCGACCGGTTCGGCGGCGGCGACCCGCCCGGCCTGCCGTCGGCCGGCGGGGTGTGAGAGTTGTCCTCCTCGAAGGCGGGCCCCGAGCCCTCGGTCCCCGGCTTCTTCTTCTTGGAGTGCCCGAAGGGATCCCAGACGAAGGCCAGCGAGATGTTCCCCATCACGTGGAAGCCGTGGGAGTGGCCGTCCAGATCGTTGGCGGCGGTGCCGGAGGCGTTCTGGATCATGTAGTGATAGCCCACCCCCGCCTCGAAGCCGATGCGAAAGAACCGCCCCAGCTTGCGCTCGATCTCGAGCCCCAGCCGCACCTGCACGATCCGGCTCTCCAGGTCCTCGAGGCTGATCTGGGGGTACTTCTTGTTGAGCCAGGAGTTGTTCTGGGTGGCCAGCCCGAAGCCGGCCTTCAGGTACGGCGTGAAGATCCACTTGGGCCCCGCGCTGAAGTCCCAGTCGAAGCCCAGCATGAAGTTGTTGAGCGTGGAGCTCAAGCCGTCGGCGTCGGCGAGCTGATAGAACTCGTAGACGACGTCCACGAAGAACACCTCCACCCCGAGATTGCCCCCGAAGGCAGCGCCGCGCCGGGCCTTGAAGAAGTCCTCCCCCGCCACCTCCGCCAGGTCGGGGTCGGTGCTGAGGGGGTCTGCCTCCTCGGTGCCGTACAGGCCCGCCATGCCCCCGGCGTGCAGGCGCAAGGTGAGCTCGAAGATCTTGGCGGACGCCGGTCGGGCGCCGAGCGCCAGCAGCGCCAGGGCCACCGCCGCGGCGAGCCCTGCTCGCCCCGTCGATCGCCATGGCGCCCTTCCCTCGTCTGCCGTCCGTACCCACGCATCATCGTAAGCTAGTTTCATATCTGTCTCCTCAGCAGGGCTTCGATCTTGCGCGTGTCCAGGCCCACCACCAGCTCCCCGTTGACGTCGATCACCGGCACCACGTTGGCCGGGACCCCCTTGCGGGCCGCCTTGGTGGCCAGCTCCTTGGCAGCGGCCGCATCGGCCTGGATGTTCTTTTCCACGAAGGGGATGCCCCGGCGCTCGAGATAGGCCCGGGCCTTGTCACAGGCTCCGCAGCCGGGGCGGGAGTAGAGCACCACCGTGCCCACGTCCGGCGCCATGCCCGGCGGTCCCGCCCGGGGGCGGCCGGGCGCCGCGTCGGGGGCGGGACGCCCCGTCTGGAACTGCTTGCGCGTCATCACGGTGTACGGGTAGCGCCCCTTTTCGTCGGGCTTGCGCAGATCGGCCACGTACACCTTGTCCGTGGCGGTGGCGGGCTGCTTGGGATCCTGGACCCGCACCCAAGCCCGCGCCGACTCCGGGATCTCGTCGATGCTCTGGACGGTCTCGAGCTCCGTGCCCAGGCGGTAGGTAAACACCAGGGCCCGGTCCCGCGTGATCTCGATGGAAGGAAGCCTCTGCGCTTCGTCGCCCCCGGGGTCTGGCTTGGCCTCGTCCTCGTCCCGCGAGCAGCCGATCCAGAGCGTGGTGAGCGTGGTGAGCGTGGTGAGCGCCGTGAGCATCGCCGCGCAGACGATGATCACGGAACCGCTCTTTTGGCGAGTCTTCCGGCGATCATGCGTCTCGAGTACGGTCATGGTTGCAGTATAGCGCAGCGAAGAGCTCACACCAATGATGACGGCCTCCGCCACGCCGCTGGTCGCGGTGGGCCCCACGCGGAGTGCGACCCGGACCCCGCTGGTCGCGGCGGGCCCCACGCGGAGTGCGACCCGGACCCCGCTGGTCGCGGCGGGCCCCACGCGGAGTGCGACCCGGACCCCGCTGGTCGCGGCGAGCCCCACTGGTCGCGCCCCGGACCCCCAGGGCACGCTCCCGTCCCACCGCCGGCATCTACCCCAGGCAGATCGAACGTCCTCACTCGCTGCAGACAGCCTGGCCCCGTCCCAGATGCGGGGCACGTTTCCCGATTGACCGCGGATCGGCTCAGCCGACCGACGCCGCGCGCTGCTCGGTGGAGTCCTCGAGCTGCCGCTCCAGGCTCGAGACCATGCCTGCGATCTCGTCCACCTTCTTCGGGTTGCTCAGATCCGCCAGGGTGAACTTGTCGAGGGTGACCCGCATGCTCGCCGACAGCAGGCGATACAGCGTGCGGCACACGCACTCGTCACTGCGCTCGCAGGTCTCGGGGGACATGACGCAGTCCACCAGCGTCACCGGCCCGATGGTGGCCTCGACGATGTCCCCGAGCCGGATCTGGTCGGTCGGCCGGGCGAGCTGATATCCACCGCGACGCCCCTTGACCCCCAGCAGCAGGGACGCGCTCTTGAGCGGCATCACCACCTGATCGAGGTATCTGCGTGAGATCCCGGTGCGATCCGCAACCTCGCTCAGCCGGACCGGCTGCTCCTCGTATCCCGAGTTCGCGATGTCCAGCATCATGCGGATGGCATAACGCGCTCTCGTGGACAGTTTCATCGGACTCCTCCTGTCTACATGTTCCGATCGATAGATGACCCTTTTACGCCCCGAGCGCTAGGATAAAACTCAAACCAATGACAACCTGTCTGAAAGAACCTCCAGCCCCCGATGCGGAAAAGCCTACGTGTTTTCAGTATCGGGGAATTGCCCTCTTGTCAACGTCAGAGTAGTAGGCGAAAAACGTCGCCGCGCCGGTGGCGCTCCCCCCGTTGGCCCTCAATAGAGAGCTGATCCGACCATCGAACAAGGTGGAACCGCGGCGCGAGCGTGTCCGCGGGAAGCGGTGGGCGCGACTCAGGCCCCGATCACGAATGCTCTGATCGTTCAGGCCGCCGATCCATCCCGGCTGGCTGCGTGAGCTCGCTTCGCT
>CAYFWA010000400.1:5412-6561 GCA_964346625.1 uncultured Myxococcales bacterium | reverse complement strand
GGCAGGCGGTGCCCAGACACACCCGGATCATGTTCTTGCCCATGGGGGTGAGCCGGAACTGCTTGTAGAAGGAGGCCACGCCAAAGACCTGGGCCCGGGAGATGTCGAGGAAGTCCGCCACCGCCAAGATGGCGTCGGGGGGCAGATACCCCTCCTGCTGCTGCACGTACTGCAAAAGCGCGATCAGGTGCTGCTGTTTCTGCTCGAACTTCTGCGCGAACCGACCCTGCCATTCGGAGGTGTCCGGTTCGCGCCGCTGGATGTTCTGATACATGAGCCGACCTCGATGGAAGCGAGCGGTGGATGTCCGGATTGGAGTGTCCGGATTGGAGCGTCCGGGGGGGGACCGGTGGCTCGCGCGATGGATGGCCGCGCGCGCGATGGCGGGGTGGACCGATCCTCTACAACGCACCCACACGCGTTTTTTCAAGCAGTCGGGAGTTTTACACAATGACCTGTTGAAATCAAGCAGGGACCTGCCGCCTCGAGACACGAGGCGGCGCGGTTCAAGACCCGCAGGACGAGCAGGTGCGGCTGACCAGGGCGCGGGCGTCGGCGCAGCGATCGCGCCCCCGCCGGCAGGCCTGCCGCGCCGACGGCTCGGCGAGCCGCTCGGCGATGCGACAGATGCGGTGGGCCGCGTGGCAGATGGCGCGCACGTGCCGACAGACCCGGCGACAGCGCAGGGGTTGCTTGTCCGCGGCGGGGCCGCCGGCCCGCGGCCGGGCGGCGGGGCGCGGCCCGTCGGCGGGCAAGGTCCCGTCGGGGGGCGGGGGCGGCTTCGGGCGCCGCGTCCGGTCCCCGTCGTCGCCCGGCTTTTCGCCGCCCGTGACGGCCTCTTTTTTGTCCACGGGCCGCTCGGCCACCAGGCGCCCGAGCTCCCGGCGCTGGCGCCGCTGCCAGGCCTCCCACTGGTCGACCCCCCAGCGCTCGCGGCGCGGGCGCGCGCCGTCGGCCTCGGCGCGGGTCACCGTCTCTTCGACCCGGTACCCATGGCTCGGCCGCCGCGCCGGGGCGGCGCAGCCCGACAGGCCCACGCCCACCGCGAGGAGCGCCACCAGCGCCCCTGCGCGGCGCGTTCGAGAGATTCGCAGCCTCATCGCGGCAGCCTCATCGCGCGACAGCCTCATCGCAGCCACCTCATCGCAG
>CAYFWA010000400.1:1829-5312 GCA_964346625.1 uncultured Myxococcales bacterium | reverse complement strand
CCGCCTCATCGCAGCCGCCTCATCGCAGCCGCCTCATCGCAGCCGCCTCATCGCAGCCGCCTCATCGCACCAGATCCGACAGCAGCTTGCGGTTCATCCGCGCCGAGCGCTCGAAGGCCGCGATGGCCTCGCGGCGCAGGCGCTTCGCCTTGGCGCTCTGGCCGGCGTCGTCGGCCTGCTTGCCCATGGCGTCGAGCAGATCTCCGCGCACCATGAGCAGGTTGGCCCGGAAGAAGCTCGGGGGGCCGGGGCGCGCCAGCCCCTGGGACACCCGCCGCTGCGCCTGCTCGAGCTGGCCGAGCTTGAGGTGCAGCCGCCCCAGCCGCCCGTAGGCGTCGAGCACCGACTCCTGCACCTCGGGGTTTTTGCGCCCGATGCACGCGAGGCCGAGGATCTGCTCGATGGAACCGATGGCCGCGCGAACGTCCCCGGCCGCCAGGTGCACGTCGGCCTGGCGGTGGTAGGCCCGCTGCGCGCCCAGACACGCCATCAGGGAGCGATCGATGGCGGGCCGCCGCTCGGCGCCGGGCTGGGCCCGCCGGCTGCAGGAGACCACGCCCGCCGCCGTGACCAGCACCAGGCCGCCGGCCAGCAGCAGCCGGAGCGCGCGGCGCCCGGGGTGTCGGGCCCTCATGGGGAACCTCCCCCGAGGCCGAGCCCCACGGACGCGGGGGTCGCCCCGGCGGCCGCGCCGCGGGCGGACCCGCCGCGGCCGCGCGCGCCCCGGGCGGCGCCGAGCTGAAGCTGTCGATAGGCGCGCAGTCGATCGTGGTAGATCAAATCGATACGCTCCGAAGCGCTCTGCGAGCGCGGAAAAGCCGCCGGCAGCACGTCGCGGGTGGAGCGCGACAGCAGCTCCGCCGGAACCTCCGGGGCCCGGGGGACGGGCCCCCCGAAGCGCAGCACCAGCCCCACGATGCCCGCCACGGCCAGGCCCGCGGCCAGCGCCACCGCCAGCACCCGCGAGCCCCGGTACCGCGGCCGGTCCGCCGCGCCCGCCGCCTCGGCCGCGGCGGGAGTGGGACGGTCCGCGGCGTCGGGCGCGCCCACCGCCTCGTCGACGAGCGCCGCCAACCGCGCGCCCGACAGCATCTGGGCGTGGTGACTCGCGCGGATCATGGCGGCCACCTGCGACAGGTCGCCGAGCTCGGAGCCTTCCCCCCGGTGGTCGTCTGCGGCCGGCGGGGAGGGAAACCCCGCCACCAGCCGGTCCACCCGCTGGGCGAGCTGCGCGGCGCGGCGCTGCTCGAGCTCGTCGGCCTCGATCGGCTCGGGGGCGGGCCGCTCGTCGGCGGGGCGATCGTCGGCGGGGCGATCGTAGAGCCCGGCCAGCACCCGACCGGTCACCGCGTCCGCGGCCCGCTGCGACGCGGAGGCGCCGGCCCCGCAGTCGGCGCCCGCCGCGGCGCCGGTCCGCAGCGCGCGGGCGAGGCCCGCCAGCGCGTCCACCTCGGCCTCCGCCTCGGCCTCCGCCTCGGCCTCCGCCTCGGCCTCCGCCTCGACCTCCGCCTCGGCCCCGCCTCGGCCCAGGCCGGCCTTTGCGCTCGAGGACGCCGCTTGCGGACCCTCCGACACCAGGCGCAGGCCCGGCTCCACCCGGGACGCCAGCCGCTGCGCCGCCTCCAGCTCCTCGGGCGTGGGGGCCGGCTCTCCCAGGCGCGAGAGCTCCTCGCGCAGCCCCACGGGCAGCCCACCGCGGTCCGCTTCGCCACGGGGCGGCGCGGCGCGCTCGCCGACCCCGGCGTCACGCTCGGCGGCCCCGGCGTCACGCTCGGTGGTCTCGGCGGCGCGCTCGGTGGTCTCGGCGGCGCGCTCGGTGGTCTCGGCGGCGCGCTCGCCGACCCCGGCGTCACGCCCGGCGGCCCCGGCGGCGCGCTCGGTGGTCTCGGCGGCGCGCTCGGTGGTCTCGGCGTCGCGCTCGGAGTCGCGACGGCGGTCCTTGTCGGACGGGTCGCTCATGAATCCATCCACTGCTTGCGAAAGGCCCGCACGGCCCGGAAAAACAGCACATCAAAGGTGCCCAGGGTGACCTCCAGCCGCTCGGCGCACTCGGCGCGGGGCAGCTCCTGCACCAGCCGCAGCCCGATGGCCTCGGCGTAGCGGGGGTTGATGGCCTGAAGCGTCTGCTGGATGCGCTCCCGATTGATCCGTCGCTCCTGGGCCGCGATCAGGGCCTCGTCGGCCCGCGGCGGGCCGCTGGGCACCGCCTCGGCCTCGCGGGTCAGCGCCTCCACCAGCCGATCGCCCCGCTGCCGCTTGCGGTGCAGATCGATGACCTTGTTGAGCGCGATCTGCCGCATCCAGTAGTAGACGCTGCGCCCTTGCCAGCGAAAGGATTGGATGCGGTCGATGGCGGTCATCATGGTGTCTTTCAGCACGTCCTCGGCGTCGGCCTCGTTGCCCAACCGGGGCAGGATGATCCCCGAGTAGAGCAGCGGGCCATAGCGCTGCAGAATCGGCCGGAGCGCGTCCCGCTCGCCCTGCTGGGCGCGCTGGATCTGCTCGCGCTCCTGCTCGAGCTGGACCCGATCGTCGGCCACCGGGCCCGTCACCGTACACCCTCCAAAACGACGGCCGGGGCCCGCTGCTTACAGCTCGCCCGGACCGCCGAGGAGCCGTCCCGCGCCGGGGCTCCCTCGGGTTCCTCGGGGTTCCCGGAATCGTTGGATTCGCCGACCCCGGCGGCGGCGGGGGCCGTCGGCGGCCCGTCCTCTCGCGATGGAGCCTCGGCGGGGCCCTCCGCTGGCGGCGAGGAGTCGGGCGACGGCGGATCCGGCGCATCTCCACGGTCCAACGCCGAGGACGGCTCCGAGCCTGGCGCCGAGCCCGGCTCCGCGGAATCCCCGCCGCCGGGTGCGTCGGCCGGCGCCGGCCGATCCACCTCCAGGGCGGCGCGCCGGCCGCGGGCCATCAGGCGGGCCACGCCCACGACGGTGAGCAGCAGCAAGACCGCCCGCGCGGCGATCTTGGCCCAGTGATTGTAGAGCATCTCCGCGTCCCCGGTGACGTAGTGGAAGCTCAACCAGCACCCGTAGACCAGCAGCACCAGGGCCGGGCCGGAGATCCAGGGCCGCGCCGCGGTGACCCGCCCGAAGGGGAACGCCACCGCCAGCAGCAGCAGCACGTACATCCCGTCGATGAACAGCGGGCCGAGAATCAGGCCCGCGGTCTCGCCCCAGTTGCGCAGGATCCAGGCCATGGAGGGCGTGAGCACCGGCGTGGCGAGCACCGATCCCAGCAGGATCGAGGCCCCGAACACGAACACGGCGGCGGCCACCACGTGGTTGGCCTGCCGCGCCACCGCGCCGAAGTCGATCCGTCGCCTCGCCGATGGGCTGGAGGAGCTGCGGGCCATGCGAGCCAGTTTTCCCAAATCCCCGGCGGTTTGCAAGGCGTGCTCCTCATCCGTCCGTCGGCCCGCCGGGGGCCGGTCCGCCGGGGGTCGGTCCGCCGGGGGTCGGTCCGCCGGGGGTCGGTCCGCCG
>CAYFWA010000400.1:0-1729 GCA_964346625.1 uncultured Myxococcales bacterium | reverse complement strand
CGGTCCGCCGGGGGTCGGTCCGCCGGGGGTCGGTCCGCCGGGGGTCGGTCCGCCGTCCGTCGGCTCGCCGTCTTTCCCGGCGTCGGCCTCGTCGAGCTCGGGGTAGAACACGCGCATCAGACACAGGCCCTGGGGCGGCGCCGTGGGTCCGGCCTGGCGCCGATCCCGGGCGTCGCGGACCGCGGCGATCCAGTCCGCAGGGTGCTTGCCGAGGCCCACCACCACCAGGCTCCCCACCAGGATGCGCACCATGTGCTTCAAAAACGCGGTGCCCTCCACGTCGAAAACCAGCCGGCGCCCCTGCCGGGAGACCTCGAGGCGACGCAGGGTCCGCCGGGCGTGATCGCGCTCGCAGGAGGCCGCGCGAAAGGACTCGAAGTCGTGGTGCCCCACCAGGTGACGGGCCGCCTGCTGCATGGCCGCGAGATCCAGCTCGGCGTGGCGGTGCCAGGCAAAGCGCGTCTCGAGGGGGTGGCGGGTGGGGGCGTGGTAGACCGTATAGCGGTAGTGCTTGCCTCGGGCCGAAAACCGGGCGTGGAAATCCGCCGGCATCCGCCGCACCCGCTGCACGGCGATGTCGTCGGGGAGCTGGGCGTTGAGCCCCAGCAGATACCCGCGCTCGGGGATGGAGGACACCGTCCGGAAGCTGGCCCCCTGCCCCCGGGCGTGGACCCCGGCGTCGGTGCGCCCGGCCCCGTAGACCTTCACGGGGTGGCCCTCCAGGGCGGCCACGGCCTCCATGAGCCGGCGCTCGATGGTGGGCTCCACCGGCTGGATCTGCCAGCCCGCGTAGGCGGTCCCGTCGTAGGCCACCTGCAGGTAGATCACCCGCTCGGCGGGTATCTCCCGCTCGACGGGTATCTCCCGCTCGACGGGGGGCTCTCGCTCGCCGGATGTCTCCGCCGCATCGGACACGGGGGGGTCAGAGCTCCAGGGTGAGACCGGCCAGCAGCGAGGCCTGCATGCCGAGCTGCCAGGAGTTTTCGTGGCCGAAGTCGTCGATGCTGCTGTGGACGAACTCCACGAAGATGTAGCTGTGGTTGACGCCGAGCTCCATGTCCATCCGCTTGGCGGCGGTGGGCTCGAGCACGTCCAGCAAAAAGGCGATGCCGATGTTGAGCTGATAGCCCCAGGTAGCGCCGCGGGCCTTGCGATCCGGGCCAAAGGAGGCGGTGCCCCCACCACCACCCTCCACCCACCACAGGGCGCCGACCACCCCGAAGCGGATGTAGGGCACCAGGGGGAACTTCCAGCGCTCGGCGGCATAGTCCCACCGGTACACGAGCTGCAGCACCAGGGGCACCATGTTCAGCGAGGTGTCGTCCCCCGAGGGGGTGCCGTCGTCGGCGAGGGCCTTGCCCTTGGCCTGGAAGTAGCCGATGGTGCCGCCCACCCCGAGCTTGCCGTGGAGCTTGAGGAACTGCACGTCCAAGGTGAGCTGGGACATGAGGTCCACGCCACTGCCGAAGGTGTCGCGGTAGGGCGAGGCGCCATCGAACTCCGAGTCGATGTCGGGGCGGTAGGGGCCGAACTTGAGCTCGACGGCCCACCACTGGGGCGTGGGGGCGTAGTCCACCACGGGGACGTAGCGTCGGGCCTGCGCCTGCGAGGCCGAAAGCAGGGACGCGAGCAGAATCAGCGAGCACAGGGCGCGTTTCAACGCCCTCCGGCATACAGGGGGGATGTCCCATCCCCCCTCACCCCGAAAAAGCGCGGTTTTTCGGGGCTC
>CAYFWA010000399.1:2444-6562 GCA_964346625.1 uncultured Myxococcales bacterium | reverse complement strand
GCGGCCACGGGCAGGTCGCTGCTGATGCGGAAGGCCTTGTTGGAGATCCCGGTGGTGCCCACGTTCTGGCCCCCCCCCGCGCTACTGGCACACGTTGAGCTGTCGCGGCACGGCGTAGACGCTGTGCAGCTCCAGCGCGCAGTTGGGGTACGCCGCGCTCGGACAGTCCGCGTCCGTACAGCAGCGGCGGCGGCACACGCCGGTGGCCGCGCAGTACCCGGAGCGAAACTCCCCGTTGGCGGTGCAGGCCTGCCCCTCGGCGAGGGTGGCGGGGCCCAGGTGGAGCAGGCACACGTTCATGTCGCCGGTGGAGTAGACCCACTTGCCGCAGTAGTAGGTGTCGGTGGCCGTGCCCGGACAGTCGTCGGCCGAGCAGCAGTGGCCCACGCACATGTCGTGCACGCAGTCGTTCACCCCGTTGGCCGTGCCCCCCACCGGGTAGTCGGTGCAGGTGGGATACGTGGCCGGGCAGTCGGCGTTGGTGTTACAGCCGGTGTCGGGCTGGTAGTTGGTGAAGCACAGGTTCGAGAGGCAGTCGCCCGGCGAGCCGGTGGTGGCGCAGCCCAGGCTCCCCAGGGGATCGGTGCCCGTGGCGGGGCGCGGCAGGCAGGCGGTGGGGCTGTCCCCGCCGCCGAAGCCGCAGTAGCTGTCGGGCACCACGACGGGGTCGCAGTCCGCGTCCGTGCAGCAGGACTCCCGGCACAGGCTTCCCCAGCAGACCCCGGAGCGGCAGTCTCCGTGGTCCGCGCAGCTTTCGCCGAACCGGGCCATGCCCTGCGCCGGGGGGGCGGGGAAGCACACGTCCACGGTGTGCCCCCCGGAGGAGGTGTCGTCCCGGGGTCGGCAGACCCACCCCGCCGGGCAGTCGTGCTGGCCGCAGCAGAAGTCCGTGCACACGTTGCCCGCCCCCGTGAGGCAGAAGCCGCTGTCACACCCCGTGACGCAGCTGGCGCCGATGTCGCCGTAGTCGTGAGCCTGGCAGGTGCCCGAGGCCACGTCGCAGTCCAGCCCGAGCTGGCCGCAGTCGTAGGCCGTGGCGCAGCCGGGCTCGCAGTAGCCGCCGCCGTCCGGATCCGCCAGCCCGTCGGTGTCGCACACCGTGGCCGGCGGCGCGCAGTCGGTGTCGTCCAGGCAGTCCCGGGGCTCGCAGTGATAGAGGTTCCCCGCGTCCCGCCGATCGCACCGCTCGGTGGCCGCGCAGTGGCTCCAGATCCGTGGTTGACAGCGCGGGCGGCACTGAAATATCAAGGTTCTACCTCGCGAAATCCATGCGAGCTGGAGGCACCCCGATGTCGAGAGCCCTGCTGCGCGGCCTGCTGGCCCTGACCCTCGTCTTCTCTCCGTTGGCCGTGACCGGTTGTGGGGACGACGACGACAACGGCAATGACAACAACAACGACACCCCGGCCGATCACTTGTCGGAGGACTTCCTGTCCGCCCCCAGCGGCAGCCCGGACTATAGCTGCGTGGGCAGCCCGGACCCGGCCCTGACCTACACCACGGAGACCGAGATCAGCGGCGTGGTGGAGGACTTCGAGGAGGAGTGGGCCGTGGAGGGGATCATCGTACACAGCTACGCCTCCCTCGACGATCTGCTCAACGACCAGCCCTACGACTCGTCCGACTCCAGCGGCCCCACCGGGGAGTACACGGTGCTGGTGCCGGCCAACGTGGCCCGCATCCACTTCAAGATGGTGCCCGAGAGCGGCAGCGACTACTACGACACCATCGAGCTCAACGAGCCGGTGGCGGGCATGCCCCCGGGGCCGCCCCAGGACAGCGGCAAGGACCGCATCGCCGTGTCGGCGGTGACCATGGAGTCGGTGCCCGCCATCCTCGGCATCAACCGCGTCGAGGGCACGGGCATCGTGGCGGGCAAGGTCTACGACTGCAACCGCGCCGAGATGGAGTACGCCGCCCAGCGCGCCTACGACGCGCCCCCCGACGACCCGGACCGGACTCTGCTGTCGGTCTACGAGGGCGCGGATCGCAACAGCTTCTACTTCGGCAACGGCATGCCGGTGCGCAACCGCATGTTCACCGACGAAAACGGGCAGTTCATCATCGCCAACCTCCCGGTGTCCCCCGGCGCCTTCTTGACCATGGAGATGTGGGGCCGCCTGGAGAGCGACTGGCTGCCCGAAGGCCACGAGGACTGCACCGAGGGCTGCCTGATCTCCATCCAGGAAATCCCCATCCTCGCCGACACCATCGTGGTCACCGACATGGTGCCCCTCTACTCCGAGTAGAACCTCCTCTACTCAGAGTAGACCCTCCTCGATTCCGAGCAGACCCTCCTCGCGACGGTCGGTCAACGAAATATCTGTTGCTTTCATCACATGTAATACAACGTCTCCAAATGTGGGACAGAAACCGCTTGACATGGTGCTCCAAGGTGGTATGAGGGAGGCTAATTCGGCACATTGGAATTTGCAACTATCTGGATTTCCCGACTCCGGATTGATCGAGCCACCGGGCTACCGAGCCAGCGAGCCGACGAGCCATCATTTGGAGCAACAAGGGAGTTGGAGGAGGAACCATGAGCCGCGACGACCTGAAAGACATCCTCTGTCGTGTCATCGAAAACCTGAGCAACGACGAGGCCCCCGAGGCCGGCTGCCTGTTCGCCGACCATCACGACCCCGATCCCTGCGACGTGACCACCTACTACGCCGTGGGCGAGGAAGGCTGAGCATGAGCCGCGACGACCTGAGGGACATCCTCTGCCGCGTCATCGAGCGCATCACCAACGACGAGGCGCCCGGGGCGGGCTGTATCTTCGACGACAGCCCCTGCGACACCTGCGACGCCACCACCAAGTACGCCGTCAACGAGGAGGGCTGACATGAGCCGCGACGACCTGAAAGACATCCTCTGCCGTGTCATCGAGAACCTGAGCAACGACGAGGCCCCCGAGGCCGGCTGCCTGTTCGGCGACCAGAGCGACCCCGATCCCTGCGACGTGACCACGCGCTACGCCGTGGGCGAAGAGGGCTAAGAGGGCTAAGCCCCCCTTCCCCGACAGGTCCCCGACCCAGGGACGTAGATCCCCCCCACAGGATTTTCACATGCCGCTCACCGAGGAGGAGAAGACCTACATCGTGGACCGGGTCACCGAGATCCTGAAGGCTCCGGACAAAAAGGAGCGGATCGCGGCCCTGAAGCAGCAGGTGCTCGAGGCCCCCGAGGGAGAGCACAACCCGCTGGACGACGCCGTGTTCTCGGTGCTGCAGGCCATCTCCGAGCTGTACGACTGAGAGCAGAGTCCGACTCCATTCCACTACGATTTCGTGATCCCGAGGGCTCGCGTCCAGCGCGGGCCCTCGGTGTTTTTGGCGCCGGGCCGGCGGGCACGGGACGGGCGCTGGACGACCGCGGCGATCCCGTGGGAAGCTATACCCGCCGCGCCACCGCCCGCCCTGCGCGCGCGCACGAGCGCGTGGCCGGCCCCTGACATGAGCTACGATCTCGCGCAAACCCGCCGCCGCCTGCCGCTTTACTACCTCGCGGTGCCCGGCGCCGCGGCCCTGGCGTGGCTGGTGCCCCAGTGGTCGCTGCTCACCGACCTGTCGCGCTGGTACCTGCTGCCGGCGTGGATCGCGCTGGCCCACGTGCTGTGCGGCGTGAGCTACGTGATCACCGCGGGCAAGCTCCAGCGCTTCTGGGGGCTGCTGCGCAGCTCCGTCCACGTCTACGGGCGCCTGGGCTCGGGGCTCCACCTGCAGGCCGCCTTCCTGGTGGCCCTGGCCGAGGAGGCGCTGTTTCGCTACGCCCTGCTCGGCGGCGTGGCCCGCTGGACCGGCAGCCCCCTGCTCGGCCTGGGGGTCTCCACGCTGGTCTTCGGCCTCGCCCACCTGCCCGGCCACCTGCGGGTGGCCCGCCGGGGCTGGGCCCCGGTCCGACGGGTGCTGGACCTCACGCTGTTCGGGCTGGTGCTCGGCGCCCTGGTGCTGGCCACGGGCTCGTTCTGGCCGGCGCTCATCGTCCACGGCGGCCGCAACTACATCCTGCGCTGCCTGCTGGTCTCCAAGCGGGAGTACGCCCGCTACCACGCCGACAAGCTCGCCGACAAGCTCGCCGACAAGCTCGCCGACAAGCTCGCCGACAAGCTCGCCGAC
>CAYFWA010000399.1:0-2344 GCA_964346625.1 uncultured Myxococcales bacterium | reverse complement strand
AGGCTGCCGGAAAACGCACCCGAAGCGCTCGCGGACGAGCTCAACGACGAGCTCAACGACGAGCTCAACGAGTCGGCGCCCGGTGCGCTGAACGGAAAGCTGAGCGACGGCGTGAGGCGGAGCTGACGGCTCAGCCCTGCTGCTGCTCCACCCGGTAGATGCACATGGGGTTTTCCCCGACGCTGCCGGAGTGGGCCAGCGCGGCGGACGTGCAGCCGGCCTTGCACAGGGAGCCGAAGCGGCAATCGGCGCAGCCGCCCTCGAGCAGGTCCACGGACCAGCGCCGGGTGTAGGGGAACCCGTCGTCGTCCGCCCAGATCTCGGCCAGAGGGCGCTCCCGCACATTGCCGGCGATGTAGCGCGGCTCCGAGGGCAGCGACTGGCAGCCCTTGATGTCGCCGTTGGAGTCGATGCCCATGGCCTGCAGCCCCGCGTGGCAGCCGGTCCAGAAGGCGCCGGTGCCCGGTCGCTTCTGCCGCACGCCCCGGGCCTCGGGCCCGCCGAAGTAGCCCACGTTGTCCGACAGGTCGAGGCGCGGCCCGCCCTCGCGCGCCTGTACCTGCTCCACGTAGGAAAACAGCTCCGGCAGGCGCGCCGGATCGATGATGAGGGGGTTGTCCTGGTCCATCCGCCCGAGGGGGTTGGCGATCTGGAGCTGCCAGACCTTCACGTCCTTTTCCACCAGGAAGCCGTACAGCGCGTCGAGCTCCTCGATGGAGTCATTGGTGATCACGGTGGATGCGGCCACGGGCAGGGCGCGCTCCTTGAGCAGGTCCATGCCCTGCGTGATGCGGTCGAAGGAGCCGGGGCGCCGCCGCAGCTTGTCGTGGCTGTCGCGCAGCCCGTCCACGCTGACGCCCACGATGGTCAGCTCGGCCGCGGCCAGCCGGTCGCACAGCTCCGGCTTGTGCAGGGTCCAGCCGTTGGTGATCACGTTGGCGCGGTAGCCCCGCTCCTTCATGCGCAGGGCCAGCTTGTCCCAGTGGGGGTGGATGAGCGGCTCCCCGCCGAGCAGCGTCACCCGCTCGCAATCCAGCGCCCCCAGCTCATCCACCACGTGGTACATCTCGTCCAGGCTCAGCTCGTCGGGCCGCGGCTTGCCCGCCGCCGAGCCGCAGTGCCCGCAGCGCATGTTGCAGGCCAGGGTGAGCTCCCAGACCACGAACCGCGGGTACCACCGCTTGTCGCGGTAGGTGGCCATGGGATCGGCCCGGGCCTTTTCCAGCTCCTGCTCCAGTTTGGCCTGCTGCCCCTCCAGCTCGAGCTCCCGCAGCACCTGCTTGGCGTCCGCGGTGAACCGCCCCACGTCACACTGTCTTCGGCTGGTCATCGGCCCTGCGCCTCCACATCACGCGTGTATTCGTGTCTTTTACAAAGCCCCTCCGGGATGTCAATGCCGGATCCTCCCGGCCGAGCCACGGATCCCCGCCGCAGTCCACCACCTGGCGCAGGTAGCCGGCGAGCTCCTGCGCCAGGTCGTGCTTGGCGAGCCGGCTCCAGCCCACGAACAGCGCGCTCGGGTTGAGGTCCAGCCAGTAGTAGCGCCCGGTGGCCGCGTCCCACTCGATGTCCAGCCCGCAGTAGGGCAGCTCCAGCAGACGCACGGCCCGTTCACTGGGCGCGGCGATGGCCTCGTGCTCCGGCCCGGAGCCGGAGCCGGAGCCGGAGCCGGCGTAGAGCACCGTCACCCCCCGGGTGCGCTCGCGCCAGTCCACGTATTGCGGATCGTAATGGATCTCCCCCAGCGACACGATCCGCCCGCCCAGCAGATAGGCCCGCAGGGACCGGCCCCGCACGAGCTGCTGAAAGATGAAGGGCCGCCGGCCGAACCGCTCCCGGTTCTGCGCGAAGAACGCCTCGTCGGCCAGCACCACCTCGGCGCCGCTGCCCAGGGGCTTGACCACCGCGCGCTCGAAGCGCCCCACGAACTCGCGCGCCGACCCCTCGTCCGCGGTGATGCGGGCGGCGGGCGTTTCCACGCCCGCGGCGAGCAGCCGCGCGTGCTGCCCCGCCTTGAGCCGGTGGTGCCGAAAGGACCGCGGCGGGTTGATCACCGGCACGTGCGGCTCCCCCGGCACGCCCGATGCGCCCGCCCCGGGCTGGCCGAGCCGCTCCAGCAGGGCCGTCTGGAAGGCTACGCGGGCCACCTGGCGGCGGTAGTGCGCCGTCACCTCGGCCGCCGCGCAGGTCGCCGCCTCCGGCGCTTTCAGATCCGAGACGCAGAGCGTGCGCAGGTGGATCACGTCCAGGGCCCGTAGATCCACGGGCGCCGCCTGTTGGATGTCGTCAAAGGTCCAGCCCCGGGCCGGCGCTCCTCCACCACCCACCTCGCCCCCCTTCGCCT
>CAYFWA010000398.1:0-6568 GCA_964346625.1 uncultured Myxococcales bacterium | reverse complement strand
GGCTCGTCGCGCTCGGGCTCGTCGCGCTCGGGCTCGTCGCGCTCGGGCTCGTCGCCGTTTGCCGCATCGACCTCGTGGCTTGTCATGGCGCCAACCGCTCCACCGTCCAGGTCCCACCGGGCTCCACCCGGCGGTACCGCAGCCGATCGTGCAGCCGGCGAGTGCGCTCCTGCAATGGCTCCGACACGTTACGACCGCAGGGTGGCCTTGATGCGGAGGGGATTGAGCAGCAGGTCCAGCGCGGTGGCGATGTCCGGGCAGACGATGTCCGCCGCGGCGATGGCCTCCCAGGCCGCCCCCTCCTTCTGGACCACGGTGATGCCGAGCCCAGCCTCCTTGAGCATCCGGGCGTCGTTGCGGCCGTTGCCCACGGCCACCACGCGGTTGGACTCGAGCTGCTGCACGAAGTCGAGCTTGGCCTGGGCCTGGTCGTCGGCCGGCAGGATGGTCACGTCGCAGTAGGGCAGCTCCTTCATCTGCGGGGCGGCCTTGCCAAAGGTGTCCGCGGTGACCACGTGGACGTCCAGGCAGTCCGCCAGCCGTTGAAGCCGGCCGTGAATCGAAGGGATGATCAACCCGTCCTGGGCCATCGTCCCGTTGTAGTCGAGCACCAGGGAGTGCAACCTCAGGGTCCGAAAACCCGGAATCTCTATCTCGAGCATGGTACTTCTCCGTAGCCGTGCGGTAAGCGTTCAGGGGGGATGTCCCATCCCCCCTCGCCCCGAAAAAGCGCGGTTTTTCGGGGCTCACCCCCAATCACCGCGCTTCGCGCCGCTGCAGGGAAACCTGCCTTGTTGCCGTTTATCACGTTTTCGGTCCTACGAGACCCCTGAACGGTTACGCCGTGAGCTTCAGTGCCCTGTAGCTTGAACCTCAACAGCTCCTCAGGCGCGCTCGATGATGGTCATCTCCCCCCGATCCAGCCAGATCAGCGCGCACTTGCCGCAGGTGTCCACCAGCACGGCGCCCGGCCCCAGGTAGGGGTGGTTGTCCATCACGGACCCACAGGACGGGCACTGCACCCGGCGGTGGCGCTCCTCGTCGTGGATGGGGCGCTGCTGGGTCTTGGGCCCTTCGTAGCTCGCCCGCCTCTTCTGCACGATGATGGCGAAGGCGCGCTGGCGCGCCAGGAGCCCGCGGCAGTGGGGGCAGGCCTTCACCAGGTGCCCCTCCACGGTAGCGGCCTGGAGGGTCTCCCCGCACACCGGACAGGTGGCGTCGGCGTCCTTCCCCAGCAACCGAATCCCCTCGGCGGACTCCTTCGGGAAGCGAAAGGTGCCGCAGTAGTCGCACACGAAGTAGTCCCGCTGCTTCACCAGGTGCATCGGAGCGCTGCAGTTCGGACAGTTCATGGGGTTCCTCTTTGCGAGCCCGGATCGATGTCCGAGGCCGGGGCCGGCGAGCGCGCCAGCGCCGCGCTCAACACCTCCCTCAAGTGCTTCGTAGCGTGCGCCAGCTTGTCGTCGTCCACGTCCAGGTGGGTCACGAGGCGCCAGCGCCCGCTCATGGCCCCGAGGATCCGCACGCCCCGGCGGGCGAGCTCCGCCACCACGGCCTCGCTGTCCACCGGGCGCTTTAGCGTCATCCAGACCATGTTGATGTCGCGCTGCTCCTCGAGAACGCGCACGCCCTCGATCTCCCGCAGCGCCGCGGCCAGCCGCGCCGCGCGCTGGTGGTCCTCGGACAACCGCTCCACGTGGTGCTCGAGGGCATGGAGCCCCGCCGCCCCCAACAGCCCCACTTGCCGCATCCCCCCTCCGAGCATCTTGCGTGCCCGGCGCGCCCGGCCCACGAAGTCCCGGCTGCCGCACAGCAGCGAGCCCACGGGCGCGCCCAGGCCCTTGCTGAGACAGAACATCACCGAGTCGGCCACCGCAGCGATCTCGCGCGCGTCCACCCCGAGCGCGTGGGCCGCGTTGAAGATCCGCGCGCCGTCCAGATGCACCGGGAGGGCCGGGGCCCGCTCTCGCGCCACCTCCGCCGCCCGACGCAGGGAGGCGAGGGGCTGGACCGCCCCGCTGCCGTGGGCGCACTCCAGACAGAGCAACCCGGTGTCCGGGTGGTGGACATCCGGCTCCCGAATCGCGGCCTGGATCGCCTCGGAGGACAGGATCCCCGTGGGCGCATCCAGCGTCACCAGCGTCACCCCGGACAGCGCGGCCGCGGCGCCGACCTCGTGCTCCTGGATGTGACAGGGCCGGCCACACAGCACCTCGTCGCCGCGGCCCGTGTGCGTCATCACGGCGCACTGGTTGCCCATGGTGCCGCTGGCCACGAACAGCGCCGCCTCCTTGCCGAGCCGCGCGGCGGCCCGGGATTCCAACTCCGCGATGGTGGGATCGTCCTCGAACACATCGTCCCCCACGGGCGCGCTCAGCATGGCCTCGCGCATGGCCTCGGTGGGGCGGGTGACAGTGTCGCTGCGGAGATCGACGGTCACGGTCAACAGGGCCTCCTAGGTGGCAACACCGCCGAACATACCTGGAATTTCGTTTCTGTCGAGGGGCTGCCGTATCAACGACCCCCTACACAACGGACCTGCCGGACCCGCCGGACCCCTGCCCTCCTTGAGAGCATCCCTGGCAGCACAGAACCGGGGCGCCCACCTCGGTTGGCCGAGCGGCCCTTCTCTGTCGTTTTTTTTCGACATTCGGCCTCGGCCTCGTGTTATCGTGATCGTAGGATCAATTGCGGTTATTTCGGTTGCAAAATATCCGGATGCCTTCGGGCGTAATAGTCGCCCGAGAGGGATGTCATGCAGAAGCTGCGGGTGCTCATCGTCGACGATGATCGCGAGGTCTGTGAGGTGCTCGCGTCACAGCTCGAGGAGGGGGGATACGAGGCTCATTGGCTCACCGACCCCACGCAGGTCGTCGGGCAGCTCAAGCAGACGAGCTACCACATCCTCATCCTCGACCTGCTGATGCCACGGCTGCCGGGAGTGGAGCTCCTCCAGCAGATCCGCAGCGTGGACAGCGACCTGGCCATCATCATCCTCACGGGACATCCCGACGTGGACACCGCCTCCAAGGCCATCGGCCACGGCGCCAGCGCGTACCTGCAAAAGCCCATCTCTCGCGATGAGCTGATCCAGTCGCTGTCCGAGGTGGCGCGCCGCAAGGGCTTGAAGATCCCCGACGAGCATGACCTGCTGTCGGAAATGGGCAAGCGCATCCGCGCCATCCGCAAGGGCCGAAGCATGACCCTGAAGAAGCTGGCGGCCCAGACCGGCCTGTCGGTATCGATGATCTCCCAGATCGAGCGCGCCGAGAGCTCCCCGTCCATCGGCAGCCTCTTCCGCATCGCCCAGGAGCTCGGCGTCAAGCTGAGCTACCTGTTCGGCGCGAACGCCGAGTAGGGCTCGCAGCACGCATGGAGTCGCAAAGCGAGTACGGCTCGAACAAGCGTCTGCTTCGTTTCAGGAGTCCATGGCCTGCATGCGGCGCAGCTCGAGCTGCGCCGTGAGGCGGCGGGCCAACAGGCCGAACAGCAACACCAACCCGACGCCGAGCCCACCGAGCAGCAGCAGGGGGTAGTACACCGCGTAGGGCTGTCCGCGGGCCAGGGCCACGAAGCCGGCGCCCAGCCCGCTCGCCGCCACCAGCAAGACGAAAGGCAGCACCCGACGCAGCAGCCGGGGGCGGCGGCGGCGCAGGCCGAGCCAGTAGAGCGCCAGGGCGATGACGGCGAGGCCCACGCCGCCCCCCGCGCCCAGCAACCCCGCGGTGGCGGCGGACCACCACACCCCGACCGCCGCCGAGGACGACGGGGCGCGCGGCTGGCGCTCCCCTGCCCGGCCGCGCCGCGCGCCAGCGCCAGCGCCGGCGCCGGACTGCTCGCCCAGGGTGAGGGGCCCGAGCCACACGGTGCCCCGACCGGGCAGCACCACGTCCACGGCGATTCGTGAGGGAGGCGTGGCGGCCTGCCGGGCGTCGAAGGGCATCACGAAGCGGCGCCAGCCCGAGCTGCCGGTGAGCTTGGCCATGGGGCCCGAGGGCGCCATAGTGCGGGTGAAGTAGCGCCCTCCGTCAGGGAAATAGGACCACATCTGCAGGTAGCCGTCCCCCTGCACACCCTGGTAGCGCACCTGCCCCACCATCGCGTAGCGTTTTGCATCGAGGGCGGGGCGACGCAGCGCCAGGATCCGCACGGTGCGCGGCTCGGAACGCGTGTTCTCCACGCGCAGCGCGGAAAACGCCTGACCAGCAGCGCTCTGAACCGATTCCACCTGCACCCGGACACCCTCTGGCACGTCATCGATGGCCTTCGCGCCAGGCTTCCACGCGTGCCGCTGGACGGGCTCGAAGCCCGAGCGCTCCGCTGCAGCGCCGCTCGCAGCGCTCGCGGCGCTCGCGGCGCTCGAGGAGACGAGGCCAAAGCCCAGGCCCAGCGCAACCACCACCGGAAACGCCCGATGCGCGAACGCGGCGGCGTAAAACGAAGCGGCGCTCGAATTCGAGCTGATCAGGGTATTCGTATTCGGCGAACGTACGGTCTCAGCCATGAGCCTTCTCCCCTGACGAAGCGTCGGGATCATCCCGTTGGGCCCGGTAGGCCTCGAGCAGGCGGTGGAAGGTCGCCTCGTCCATGCGCCCGTCGGCGAACTCGGCGCGCAACCGCCGTTCGAAGGTGTCTGCGCGGGACGCCTCTTCGATGAGCTGGATCTTCTGGATCAGACGATCGAGCCGAAGCCTCACCGTCGGATAGGAGATCCCATACTCCCTCGCCACCGCCTTGAGCGACCCCGACAGGAGGATAAAACGTCGGATAAACGAAAGATCCTCATCGCTTAAATCTTCGAGCCAGCGATGGGTGGGAGTGGGCCTATCGGAGACGCTCATCTCGAAGCACCAAGAAGTTAAACATGTATTACTTTCTTATATGAATTTTGTTCATGTCAATATTTATTTTTTTAAGCCCGAGGAACGAGTTGGCGCTGCCTCGAGCCCGAGCCCATCCCGCGGATTGGGAATCCTCGGAATTCATCCCATTTTCGCTGCGACACCCGGCCCGGCTGTGCTATCAAGACCATGAATCGTCTGACGAGCCTCCACCGGTTGACGACGGTATAGACCCCATCCGAATACGGGACCAAGGCCATGCCCGAACAGACGCTCGCAGTCATCCTGGGTGGCGGACGCGGCACGCGGCTCGCCCCCCTCACCACGCGGCGCTCCAAGCCCGCGGTGCCGCTGGCGGGCAAGTACCGCCTCATCGACATCCCCATCTCCAACTCCATCAACTCGGGGATCTTCCGCTGCTACGTGCTCACGCAGTTCAACTCCGCCTCCCTGAACCGTCACCTCAGCCGGACCTACCGCTTCGACGGCTTCAAGCGCGGCTGGGTGGAGGTGCTGGCCGCGGAGCAGACCGAGTCCAGCCTCGACTGGTTCCAGGGCACGGCCGACGCCGTACGCAAGCACCTGCACCGTTTCCGCCTGCCGTGGGCCAAGCGGGTGCTCATCCAGTCCGGAGACCAGCTCTACCGCATGGACTTCCGCGAGCTGCTCCGCCATCACGACGAGCAGGCGGCGGAGATCACCGTGGCGGTGATCCCGGTAACCCGGCAGCAGGCCACGTCCTTCGGGCTCCTGCGACTCGACGAGACCGGGCGGATCGTGGAGTTCGCCGAGAAGCCCAAGGATCCCGATATCCTGGACCACTTCAAAACCCCGCAGGACGTGCTCGGGCGGATGGGCTTTCACGATCCCCATCGGCGCTACCTCGCCTCCATGGGCATCTACCTGTTCACCCCCGACACCTTGGACGAGGCGCTGCGCAGCAGCGAGCGCATCGACTTCGGACGCGACGTGCTGCCCAACATGCTGCGCGACTGCCGCGTCTCGGCCTTCGTGTTCGACGGCTACTGGGAGGACATCGGAACCATCCGGGCGTTTTACGAAGCCAACCTGGCGCTGTGCAAGCCCGACCCCGAGTTCGCCTTCTACTCTCCCGAGGCGCCGGTGTTCACCCGCCCGCGCTTTCTCCCGGCGAGCAAGCTGTACGACTGCCGGATCACCGAGTCCATCGTCTCGGACGGCTGTCTGGTGGCGCAGGCCGAGATCGAGCACTGCGTGGTGGGGCTGCGCACCGTCATCCAGCAAGGCACGGTGCTGCGCAACACCGTGATCATGGGGGCGGACTTCTACGAGTCCCTCGAAGACGTGGCGACCAACCGGCAGTTGAACCGGCCGGACCTGGGCGTGGGCGAAGGCTCGCGCATCGAGAACGCCATCCTCGACAAGAACGCGCGCATCGGAAAAAACGTCACGCTGATCAACCGCGGCGGCACCCAGTTCGGCGAGGGACCCGGCTGCGTCATCCGAGACGGGATCATCTGCGTCCCGAAAGACACCATCGTCCCCGATGGGACCTCTGTATAACTCACCCGCAGCGCAGCGCAGCGCAGCGCACCCCACCGTCCCCCCTCCCCCTGCCCCATTGCCCACCCCTGGTGAAGGGGGACGGTGGGGTGCGCAAACAGACGGCTCTCCCCCCACGCCTCTTGATCAACTCCCCCCCCCCCCCCCCCCCCCCCCCCCCCCCCCCCCCCCCCCCCCCCCCCCCC
>CAYFWA010000397.1:4184-6571 GCA_964346625.1 uncultured Myxococcales bacterium | reverse complement strand
CAGCCGCGTCATCCCTCAGGTCGGCAGCCGGGTCATCCCTCAGGTCGGCAGCCGCATCCTCTACCGGTTCGGCAGCCGGGTCATCAACCAGGTCGGCAGCCGCGTCATCCCTCAGGTCGGCAGCCGGGTCATCCCTCAGGTCGGCAGCCGCGTCATCAACCAGGTCGGCAGCCGCGTCATCAACCAGGTCGGCAGCCGCGTCATCAACCAGGTCGGCAGCCGGGTCATCCAGCGGATCCCCCGGCCGATCGGCCAAAACGCCGAGGGAGCGATGGGCTCATGATCCGCAGGCGCACCAGGCTCCGCAGCGTGCTCATCCACGCCGTGCTCATCGCGGTCACCGGGGTCACCCTGTTCCCGGTGCTGCTGGTGGTGCGCAAGTCCCTGTCCCCGGGCAACGAGTTCCAGCTCAGCCTCAACCCCGTGCCCGAGGAGGCCAGCCTCGTGCACTACGAGAAGGTGCTCGGCGCCCGGGATTTCGCCGGCCGCTGGCTGTTCGGCCGCCAGCTCTTCAACTCCTTCCTCGTGTCGCTGCTCACCACCATCGTGGGGGTGTTCCTCGCCTCCACCGCGGCCTACGCCTTCAGCCGCTTCCGCTTCCCGGGCCGCAAGGGAGGGATGCTCGTGTTCCTGGTGGTGCAGATGTTCCCCGCCACCCTGATCATGATCCCGCTGTACGTGATCCTGGACCGGCTCGGCCTGCTCGACTCGGTGCTGGGCCTCGTGTTCGTCTACTCCACCACCGCCATCCCCTTTTGCGTCTTCATGCTCAAGGGCTACTTCGACACCATCCCCCGGGACCTCGAGGAGGCGGCCTACATCGATGGCGCCACCCGCTTCGGCATGTTCTGGCGCGTGGTGCTGCCGCTTTCCAAGCCTGCCCTCGCCGTCACCGCGCTGTTTTCCTTCATGACCGCCTGGAACGAGTACATCCTCGCCGAGACCTTCCTCAACGACGAGGCCTCCTACACCCTCCCGGTCATGCTCAAGCACTACGTGGGCGACAAGAGCGCCGACTGGGGCGCCTTCGCCGCGGGCGCCTTCCTCGTGTCGCTGCCCGTCATGGCGCTTTTCTACGCCCTGCAGCGCGCCCTGGTCTCCGGCCTCACCGCCGGCGGCGTGAAGGGCTGACCGCCCTGGTGTCGAGGGTCCTTTCTGCTATGATTCCCCTGATTCTTCGGTCCACGCCGTGGCCGTGAACCTGTAGCCCCGAAAGGGATCTACCGTGTCCGAGCGTGACTTCAGCAAGCTGACCGCCCTGGCGAGCTGCGCGGGCTGAGCGGCCAAGACGGCGCCAGAGGTGCTGGCGCAGATGGTGGCCCCCCTCGCCGAGATGTTCCCGGCCGAGGCGCACCCCGAGGTGCGCGTGGGCCTCGGCGCGGTGGACGACGCCGCCGTGTACGATCTCGGCGGCGGCCGCGTCGCTGTGGTGTCCCTCGACGTGTTCCCGCCCGTGGTGGACGGCGCCGAGGACTACGGCGCCATCGCCGCGGTGAACTCCATGTCCGACGTCTGGGCCATGGGCGCCGACCCCGCCCTGGCGCTCAACATCGCCCTTTTGCCCGCGGACATGCCCCCGGAGATCTCCGGCCAGATCCTGCGCGGCGCCGCCGAGCGCGTGCGCGCCGCCGGCGCCGTGGTGGCCGGTGGGCACACCATGGATTCCACCGAGCCCGCCTTCGGCCTCACCGTCGTCGGCTTTTGCGACGCCGACCAGCTCATGACCAAGGGCGGCCTGCGCCCCGGCCAGCGCCTGGTGCTCACCAAGCCCCTCGGCTCGGGCCTGCTCACCACCGCGGCCAAGCGCGGCCGCCTCGAGCCGGCCGGCCTCGCCCCGGTCATCGCCATGATGCGCCACCTCAACCAGGGCGCCGCCGCCGCGGCCCGCGCCCACGGCGTCCGCAGCGCCACCGACATCACCGGTTTTGGCCTCGCGGGCCACGCCCTGGAGATGGCCGAGGCCTCGGGCACCGGCCTGCGCTTGTGGCAAAACGACATCCCCCTGGTGCCCGGCGCGGCCAGGTGGGCCGAGGAGGGCACCTTCGCCGGTGGCTGCTACCGCAACCGCAACCACTACGCGCCCCGGGTGCGCTTCGACCCCGCCTTGCCCGAGCACCAGCAGCTCCTGCTGTTCGATCCCCAGACCAGCGGCGGGCTGCTGCTGGCCGTGGATGCCGACGCGCTCGACCCCCTGCTCACCCACCTGCACGAGACCGATCTGCAAGCCGCCGAGATCGGTGAGGTGGTCGAGGGCGACGGCATCGAGGTCGTCCCGGCGCGCTGACCGTACGGCCCGTCACTCCATAAGCATACGGATATACAGGACAAACATCTGGCCGCTGCGTGGCCGCTGCCTAGCCGCTGCGTGGCCGCTGCCTGGCCGCTGC
>CAYFWA010000397.1:2601-4084 GCA_964346625.1 uncultured Myxococcales bacterium | reverse complement strand
CTGGCCGCTGCGTGGCCGCTGCCTAGCCGCTGCGTGGCCGCTGCCTGGCCGCTGCGCGTCTGCTCCTCCTGCTCCTGCTCCTCCTGTTTCCAACGTACCGTAGGACTCCCATTTCTCCATTGACAGCCTCGTGCCCCTCGTTCACCACTACTGAAGAATTACAACCGGAGATGAGGACTATGAGGACTATGAGCACCGCGAGCACGAAAAACAAACCGATGTACCCGCCCGAAGACGGGATGTGCCCCTACTGCAAGACGCCGCTGCAGGAGTTCGAGCCCAACCCCTATCAGGCGTGGCCCAACGACATCGCCTACTGTCCGAGCAACGACTGCTCCTACTTCCGCCACGGCCGCAAGGACATCGCGGAGAAGTTCCAAAAGAACTTCGGCTACCGCTACTGCTGGGATCCGGTGGGGGAGGCCGCCTGTCCCCTCATCGCCTGGTGCCCGGGCACGCTGTCGTATCTCAAGGGCCGCTGCCCGGCCTGAGCCTCTCGTCCCCCCACCCGAACGTGTCGCTCGTCAGGGGACTTGAACGGCAGAGGTGCGTGCGCGCGCTCCTGACCGGGGCGAGGCTTGCTCCTCCCGGATGCTCCCGCATGGAGCAGTGAAGCATCTTCCCCGGAGGAGCCCGGAGCCCTTCTTCTGGGCGCTTGTGCTCCAGCCGGGGTTGGGCCTACACTCGACGGTCATGAGCTCTACGGATCCCCCCCCCCGTGAGCGGCTCGGCGAGCTGCTCATCAAGGCCAACCTCATCGACGACATCCAGCTCCGCGTGGCCCTGCAGGCGCAAAAGGAGAGCGGCGAGCGCCTCGGCACCACCCTGGTGGAGCTCGGCTTCGTCGAGGAGGCCGTGCTCGCGGCGTTTTTGTCCAAGCAGGCCGACATGCCCTGCATCAACATCGCCAACATCCGCGTGCCCCGGGAGATCAGCGTGTTGATCCCCGCGGAGCTCGCCCTCGAGCGGCACGTGATGCCCATCCGCCGCGCCGGCGACACGGTCTACGTCGCCATGGCCGATCCCTTCGACGCCGAGACCATCCTCGCCGTGGAGGAGCAGATCCCGGGCCCACTGTCGGTCACCCCCATGATCGCCCCCGAGGTGTCGCTGCAGAAGTGCCTCACGCGCCACTACCAGCCCGAGAAGCTCGAGACCTCCGAGCGCACCGAGGAGCTGCTCAACATCGTGGACGAGCTCGAGTCCGACACCCTCCACTCGCTGCACGAGAAGGTCGACGCCCTCACCAACAAGCTCGACGCCCTAGTGGGCGTGGTCGGCCAGCTCCAGCGCCTGCTAGAAAAGCCGGCCACCTCCGACAACTCCGGCAGCCCAGACGATAAGTAGGCGACTCAGCAGGGCGTGGGCCTGCGATGGCCTACGCTCCTTTTCAGCAACGGGGGTCCGTCTATCCCGCTCATGCGCGCGCCGCCGTGCGGCACCGCTCATGCGCGCACCGCCGCGGCACCGCCGTGCGAAACCG
>CAYFWA010000397.1:0-2501 GCA_964346625.1 uncultured Myxococcales bacterium | reverse complement strand
CGCCGTGCGGCACCGCTCATGCGCGCACCGCCGTGCAACACCGCCGGTGCCTGCGCATACGAGCGCGCCATTCGCGCTCATCCTCCATCAGCGCGGAATTAGGGGCGATGTATCGCTGCATGGCATGAGTCATGCAAAACCTCCCATTGCACGCCGATTGGCGTGTGGATGGAGGTAGACCCGTGGGCCCTCGCCTTCCCGGAACGGGCAAAATGAGACAAGCAAGTCACGGCGACTCCCAAGACGTGACTGGTCACGACGAGGGTCCGTGAAGGCGCTGCTCGAGAATCTAGGCCCAAGACCCAGGAAGGCCTTGGAGGTCGGAAGCACCGTGGCCCTGGTGATCGGGACCCTACTCGCCGGGTTCCTGCCCGTGGGGATCGCCTCCAACGCGCTGTTGGAAAAAGACGCCCTGCAGTCCGACGACCTCGGGGAGACCGCGCGGCCCGCGGTG
Organism: uncultured Myxococcales bacterium; assembly: GCA_964346625.1. Classification (GTDB taxonomy): domain Bacteria; phylum Myxococcota_A; class Polyangia; order HGW-17; family JAJRWW01; genus CAYFWA01. Next base: position 2,047 of record CAYFWA010000397.1, on the reverse strand, counting down.
GTTTACTACGCCGTGCGGCGCGTTCTCAACACGCCGTCCATCGCCCGGCTCGACGGGACCCCCGTGGAGGTGGACTACGAGGGGCTCGAGCCTACCGTCGAGTCCGTCGTGACCGCGGAGGACGCCCGGGAGGTGGTGCTCGAGAGCCACCGCAAGCTCATCCAGCGCATCGAGCAGGGGAGCCAGGATCGCATTGTGGTGGTCATCACGGCCCTGCGCAACGTCGTGCTCGACGCCCTGAACCGTCACCTGCACTACAAGCTCTCCCAACTCCCGGACTGTGACACCGGCGAGGACGTCTCCGCGATCTGGACCGGCATCTCGGGTTTTCTCACCGGCGAGGCGGGCACCCAGACCCTCGAGCAGATGCCGAGCTGCATCCCCCCCCGGCCCCCTCCGCTCCGAGATCGAGAACGGGCTCACGCAGAGGATCCAGGGCCGCAAGCGGACCGCCGGCGTCGAGCTGCTGCGGGAGGGAGAGACCACCCTCTACCTGCAGGCGTTGGGCTGGACTTCGCGCTACCTGCAAGGCGGGTGGTGGCTCCTGTGGATCGGCCTCGTCCTCGCGTGCTTCGCGCTCTTTGCCGGCATCCGCTTCTGGCTCGGTCGTCCGCTTGCCCGCAGCTTCGCCATCGGCCTCGGGGTGCTCGGTCTGGCGTGGGGGATCGGGGCGCTCGGCTTCGCGCTGGTGGGCTGGCTCTCGGAGCTCATCGCCCGCTCCCTCATCCCGAGGCCGGCGCTGGCGAGCGTCCTGGACGCCGTGCTCGAGCCGGTCTCCTTGTCCATCGCCTGGCGGCTCTCGCTGGTGGCGCTGCCGCCCCTGGCCCTCGCCGCCGCCTCTCTCTGGATCGCCGCGCGGAGACGTCCGCGAGAACAGCACCGAAACCAGGACCCCTCGTCGTAGGGTCGCCAGCCATGGGATGGCAAGCCGATGAGACACAGCACGAGACGCGATGCGCGACAGAGCAGAGGCGCTCACCGCTTCGCCCCGATTGAGCGCGCGACGAGCCTTGGACGGAGCATTCGAGGACCGCAGCGACGGGCGGTACCGCCAGGAAGCGCCGCGAGCTCCCTCCCCAGCTTGCCGTAGGGTCCACATGAACGATGGGATCGAAGAAGAGACCGGCCCCGGGCACGGCCACGGGCCCAACGGGCCGCCGGCCCACGATGAGGCATTTTACCGCGGCTGGGCAGACTGCGACGGTGAGGGCGGTCTCGGGCCGACCGCGGAGGGCACGGGGGGCCCCGGCGCCACGCGCAACCTCGCCTGGTGGCTCCGCGGCCTGGCCATCACCGTGTTGCTGCTGGTGGTGGTCGCCGTGGTGGTCGCTTTCCAGCTCGACGCCGTGAAAAAGTACGCCGATCCGCGGACCCTGGTCCTGCTCGTGAGCCCCTTCAGCGACACCGCGCTGGCCGCCGTGGTGGCCGTGGCGGGCGTCGCCGTGCTCGGCTCCCTCGGCGTGCCCATCACCCTCCTGGTGATCCTGGTCTCCCTCCTGTTCGACTTCTGGTTGGGCTCGGCCTACGCCTACGCCGGCGTCCTGCTCAGCGCCACCCTCAGCTACTGGGGCGGGCGTAGCATGGGCAAGCCCATCTTGCGGATGCTGGTGGGCCGGCGGCTCGACCGGATCGCCCGTTTCATGGCGAAGGCGGATCTGGTGACCCTCGCCATGCTCCGGTTCGTCCCGGTGCTGCCCTTCGCGGTGGTCAACCTCACCGCCGGGGCCACCGGCGTGCGGCAGGTCCCCTATCTCATCTCCACCGCCCTCGCCTCGGCCCCCGGCGTCCTGGCCGTCGCGCTGGTGGGCGAATCCCTCGGCCAGGCCCTGCGCTCGCCCTCCCTCGGCACCATCGGCCTGGCCGCCGGCGTCGTGGTCGCCGTCGCCGCCATCTCCCTGGGCCTCAAGCTGCTCATCCGCAAGCTGTTCCCCAGCGCCGGCAAGGTAGAAGCCACGTAAAGGAAGAGGGAGACGGAAGAGGGGGACGGAAGAGGGGGACTCCGGGTCCCCCCCCGGACCACGTCGCCCCCCCGGACCACGTCGCCCCC
>CAYFWA010000396.1:5165-6582 GCA_964346625.1 uncultured Myxococcales bacterium | reverse complement strand
GCCTGAGCCCGGCCGATATCCGCCGAGGGGTGCGGCGGGTGCTCGACACGGCCCGGGCCTGCTACAACCGCTACAAGGTGGCGGGCACCTGCCGCGTCCGGGTCGTGATCCGGGGCGTCTCGGGGCGGCCCTCCAGCGTGCGGGTGCTCGGCAAGTTCGACGGCACCCCCACCGGCCGGTGCGTGACGCGCGCCTTCAAGCGCGCCCGCTTCAAGCGCTTCCAGGCGAAAAGCCAGTCGTTCGTTTTTCCCCTGGTCTTCCGGTAACCCGGTAACCCGGTAACCCGGTAACCCGGTAACCCGGTAACCCGGTAACCCGAGTGGCTCGGGATCGTATCGTGGCCTCAGCCCAGGTCGTCGGGCCGCTCGCCGGGGGTCTCCAGCGGGGGCGCCGCGGGCCGCGCGGCGATCTCTTGCCGCAGCCGTCCCACCCACACCAGGAGCCAGGCCACCGCGCCAGCCAGCAGGACGATGAGCACCAGGCCCCCGGCCAGCAGGACCTGCAAAAGCGAGCGCGAGTCCGGGCTCACGCTCACCGGGCCCACCGAGGCGAGGACGGGCTCGCGGCGCGCCGCGGGCAACGGCCGCGACGCGCGGATCACCACCGACACCCGCTCGGGGGCCAGCCTGTCCACGCTTCCCGCCACCAGGCGCTGGACCTCGGGGGCCGCGATGGGGGGCTCGCCTGGAGCCACGCGCAAAAACACCGCGGCCCGGGGCGCGCTCTTGGCGGCGCGCAAGGCCAGGGGGTCGCGCCGCGGCACCACCACGTGGACGCGCGCCTGTCGCACGCCCGCGACCGCCTCGAGGGTCCGCGCGATCTCGCCAGAAAGGGCGTGGACGTAGCGGGCCTGCTGCTCGGTGGCCGTGGGCACCAGGCTGGGCTCTCCGTACACCTCGCCGAAGCCGGGGGGCCTACGCCGCGGCAGCTCCTGCTCCAGCAGCACCCGGAGGGCGCGGGTCACCTGCCCCCGAGGCACCTCCACGGCGAACTTGCCGTCGCGCCCCTCCTCCTTGACCTTGCGCGCCTCCACCCCGGCGCCCTGCAGCGCCGTGACGATCCGATTGGCCTGGCCCTCGGCGAGCCCCTGCTGCACCGACGTGTCGCAGCCGGCCAGCCCCGAGGCCGCCAGCCCCGAGACGGCCAAGCCCGACAGCGCCAGCCCCCAAAGCAAGCCGAACGTCGCGCGTCTTCCCGGGCGCGGTCGCTGGCCACCTCCGATCCCGCAATTGTCTTGCATGAGCACCGTTTCTAGCCGACCGCCCCCGGCTGGATCAAGCGAGAACGACCACGCGAGCGACAACGCCGTCGCACCCTCGAACGCCGTCGCACCCTCGAACGCCGTCGCACCCTCGAACGTCGCGCACCCTCGAACGTCGCGCACCCTCGAACGTCGCGCACCCTCGAACGTCGCGCA
>CAYFWA010000396.1:3739-5065 GCA_964346625.1 uncultured Myxococcales bacterium | reverse complement strand
CGCACCCTCGAACGTCGCGCACCCTCGAACGTCGCGCACCCTCGAACGTCGCGCACCCTCGGACGCTGTCATTCGCTAGAAAGACTCGGCGCGCACCGCCAGGTTGAAGGCGGTGACCTGCGGGTGGTCCTCCTTCAGGTCGGCCACGAACCGCTGGCGCTGGGCCTCGACCTGCGCGTCGGACAAGCCCTCGCCCAGGTTGAACCAGATCTTGATGGTGTCGTTTTCGTCGCCCGACGGCACGATGCGGGTCTCGGTGGGCGCCCAGGACCCCGGACCTTCATAGCGCTCGCCGTAGCCCTGCGCGTACCGTTCGATGATGTCGATCGCTTCGTAGATGTCCATCCGGTCAACCTCTCTCGGTGCTGGTGCGCTGCGCCGGAAAGCGGGTGCCCCGCGTCGCACCGCACTTGGCGCCGGGGCCTTCCCTGCTGAATACAACCTACCAGAGCGCGGCGGCCCCGGGTACCGGGTTCGCACCCCCCCGCTCGGTACTCTTTCCGCTGCTGGTTGACAGTCCGCCCGGGGGCGGACACTCTGATTTTCCGCTGTTCGCGCGGTGTTGTGCACCGGCTGCTGTCACCAGCGGCTCTTTCATCGAGACGCCGGGCGCGCGAGCGGGGGGAAGCGGACGCCGGACGACGGCTCCCAGCGGCCAGCGGGCGCCCCAGCCGGAGCGCCCACGGCGACGAGCCCGAGACCGAGCCCCGAGGCTGGTATCCTAGGTGGAACGCACCCGCCACATCCTGTTTCTCGCCACGGGGAGAAACACCCTGCACCTGATGGCCGAGGCGCTCGGGCGACGGCGCCTGGGCGAGGAAGTCTCGGTGATCAGCGCCTGCATGACGCCCTTCGGCGTGGATCCCCTCGCCGCCCACGTCATGGACGAGGTCGGGCTGGACCTCCGGAGCCTGCCGCTGCGGACCCCGCTGGACATCGACGTCTACCAGGTGGACCTGGTGATCACCCTCGGAGACTTCGACCAGTCCTGCCGGCCCCGCATGCCCGGCATGCCCCCGCACCTGCACTGGGACGTCCCCGAGCCGCCGAAGCCGCCCCGGGAGGCGGCGACGGCGCCCCCGCCTCCGATGAGCGAGCGGCCACGAGGGCGGATGAGGAGCCCCCCCCGCCGACTCCGCGGACGCGGCAGCCCGTTTCGGTTCGGACCGCCTGAAGGATCAGATCGTGATGGCCATCGCCCGCGCCGGCGGCAACAAAAAGCGCGCCGCCGAGCTCCTCGGCGTGGGCCGCGCCACCCTGTATCGCTACCTGAACTCCTACGAGCTGCTGTGAGCGGAAGGGATCGGCTCGAAAGGGATCGGCTCG
>CAYFWA010000396.1:0-3639 GCA_964346625.1 uncultured Myxococcales bacterium | reverse complement strand
GCTGCGGCAGCTCCCCGGCCGCCAGCCGCTCGCCCAGCTTGGCGATCCAGGTCGCGTGATCGGCCTCCTGGTCGGCCATCTCGGCGAAAAACGTTTTGACCTCCTCGTCCTTCGCGTTGTCGCGCAGGCGGCAGTAGTACCGCTGGGCGGCGCGCTCGATCTCGATGCTGTTCTTGAGGGCCTTCTCGAGGGTGGTGCTCATTGTGCTCGTCGCTCCCCGACCAGCGCAAGGGGGCCGGACACCCCAGCGCCAGTCGGTGGTTCGTTCGTCCCGCCAACCGGTGGTTCGTTCTGCCCGCGAACGTGTTCATTTTGCCCCGAACCCAGGCCGGTTGGAAGGATCTTCTCCGGTTTCCCGGGGCGCCCCTGAAACACCCTCCGGGTCCCTCGTGGCCACGCGGACACGGTTTGTGGTGGATTTCCCACGACATTTGAGCAGACTACTGGACATGGTCGGCAAACCACAGCCCTCGTCGTCCAGCGCCCCGGCGTCCGGCGCCCCGGCGTCCGGCGCTCAGGCGTCCGGCGCCTCTTTGTCCCCAGCGGGCAGCGCCGGGCCCACCCGGCCGGTGATCGACGAGGTGATCGATGGCCGCTATCGGATCCTGCGGCCGCTTTCCACCGGCGGCATGGGCTCGGTGTTCTACGGGGAGCAGCTCAACCTGGAGCGCTCGGTGGCCATCAAGCTGGTGACCTCCAGCGACGCCGAGCTCGAGGCCCGCTTCGAGCGCGAGGCCAAGGCCCTGGCCGCCGTGTCGCACCCGGCCATCGTGGAGGTCTACGACTTTTTGCGCCAGCCCGAGCAGCGCCGCTGCTTCGTGGTGATGGCCTACGTGGAGGGCAGCAACCTCCGAGACGTGCTGGGAGCCCACGAGCACCGCCGCCTGGAGCCGGCCGAGGTGCTGCGCCTGATGATCCCCGTGGCCTCGGCCCTGGTGGAGCTGCACCAGGTCGGGATCCTGCACCGCGACCTCAAGCCCTCCAACATCGTGCGGTTCCTGCGCGCCGACGGCCGCCCCGGCGTCAAGCTGGTGGACTTCGGCATCGCGCGCCGCGAGCTCGACCCCGACCTCACCGCCGAGGGGGTGATCATCGGCACGCCGGCCTACCTGGCGCCCGAGGTGATGCTCGGCCGCAAGCACTCGCCAGCCTCCGACGTGTGGGCCCTGGGCATCACCTTGTTCGAGCTCTGCACCGGCGACACGCCCTTCGGCAAATCCAACGTCCACGAGATCATGAAGCGCACCGTGCGCGACCCGGTGCGCCTGCCCGACTCCCTGCGCGGGACCCCCCTGGGCCGGCTCATCCTGGCGCTTTTGCAAAAGGAGCCCGAGGATCGGCCCGAGCCCCTCGCCGTACTGCACGCCCTGGAGGCCCTGGTCCCCGAGCGCGCCGATCCCGATGCCCTGCGCCGCGCCGCTCGGACCCCCTCGCCCTCTGGCGAATCCTACAGCCCCAGCTCGCAGCGGCTGCTGGCGCGCCTCGCCGCCCTGACCCCGCCCCGCGGCGGCTCGCCCCGCCGGCGTCGGGCCCGGCGGGCAACATTGGTAGCGCTGGTGGCCCTCTCGGCCCTGGTGCTGGGAGGCCTGGGCGCCTACTACCTGCTGCCCCACCAGCGCTCGCTCCCCCGCAGGATCCCCTCCGCCTCGTCGCCCTCGGCGTCGTCGCCCTCGGCGTCGTCGCCGGCCGCGTCGTCGCCGGCCGCCGCGACTCGCCGACCCGCCGCGACTCGCCGACCCGCCGCTCGCCGAGGGGCAAAGCCGGGCGAAAAGCTTGGCTCCGTAGTCAGGTCCGCCCCCGACGCGAGCGCTGCGGCGCGAGGTGCGCCCGCCCCCCGGCGAAATCGCCCAGGCCCTCCGCCCCGCGAGAAGGCTAGGCCCCGGAACACCAAGCCTACGCCGATTTCGGCCGCGGCCGCGGCCCGGTTCCTGCCCACCGGCGAGCTGCCCACCTCGGGCCAGCTCGTGCAGCTGTGCAAGACCACCCGCCCGCCCAAGACGCTGCTTTCCCAGGTGCGCGCCATCCAGGACAGCCAGAGCACCGACACCCGCCTGCGCGAGTACGCCCGCCGGGTGCTCCACGTCCTGTTTCAAGGCGGCTGCGCCCCCGCGAGCATCCGCCTCGAGGCCGCCGGACGCCTCGCTCGCTTCTACTTCGACCAGGGCTCCTGCGACGCCGGCCGCATGGTCTTTCGCCTCTACGTCGCCCTGCACCGCCGCCAACGCCCCGGCCTGCCCCCACCCCAGCCTCCCACTTGTCCCTGAAAGAGGCCGCGGTGGCGGCGCTGGGGGAACCGGGGACGGAACCGGGGAACCGGGGACGGATCTCGAATTCTTCAATTCGACCGGTTCACATTCACCCCACCACCACCACCACCCACGTTGACCGCGAATTCGAGAATTCGAGATCCGTCCCCACCCCACCGTCCCCACCCCACCGCCTTTTCCGCCCTTGCATTCTGCCGAGGACAGCCCAAAATAGTGACTGGTTTAGTCATGTTTGGTTTCCGCGCGAGCGAGCAGGCTCGCCACTGGATGAGCCGAGTCGAGAAACGCGATGACCCGCAAGAGACACCCGGTGGAAATCGCGCCGCGCACCCTCACGCGGAGGACCTGGATGGAGTGGGTGGGCAAGTCCACCGTGCTGTCGCTGGGATCCCTGCTGGCCGCGCGCTGCGGGGTGGAGCCGGGCGCCGAAACGGACGGCGGGGCGGGGGCCGACGGCGGGATCGACGGAGGCCACGCCGACGCGTCGGCGGACGGGGCGGTGTTCGACGGCGGGCCCGACGCCTCGCAGCAGCCGCTTTGCCCCGACCCGGCCCAGGGGTTCCCCTTCGAGCCGGGGACGTTGCCGGACTTCTCGCACTGGGCCGTGCGCACGGTGGATCCGCAGGATCTGAGCTGGATCCTCCAAAACTGGCGACTCACCGTGGACGGGCTCGTAGACACCCCCCGCTCGCTGTCCTTCGACGACCTGCTGTGTCTGGACCGCGTCGATCAGGTCACCGACTTCCACTGCGTGGAGGGGTGGTCGGTCTATGACGTGCCCTGGAACGGCGTGCACCTGCAGAGCCTGCTCGACGCGGTGGGCGGCGCCCGCTCGGGGGCGACCCACGTCACCTTCCACACCATCGACGGCGTGTACAACGAGTCCCTGCCGCTCGACATCGCCCTGGAGCCCAAGACCCTGCTCGGCTACGGGGTGGGGGGGCGCACCCTCCCCCTGAAACACGGCTTTCCGCTGCGGGTGGTGGTGCCGCGGCTGCAGGGCTACAAGAGCGCCAAGTACCTGCACCGCATCGAGCTCACCGATCACCCCATCGAGGGCTTCTGGGTGCAGCTCGGCTATCCCTACGGCGGCGAGGTCCCCGAGGGACGGCTGCGCCCCGGCAAGTACTGAGTTTGCGCGGGCGTGGAGACCGGGCGTGATGCGTGATGCGCCTGCGCGGTGTGCAGCGCGCAATGCGCCTGCGTGGTTCCCTCTTCTCAACAGTTCCAAACCCTTTCAGCGAAAAACGAAACCTGCCCCCCTCGACGCCGTGGTCGGGCTGGCGTATGATGGCCGCAGTTCGCGTCGTCGGTTGACCTTAGGAGGCTGGTCAAAATAATCTGCGCAGTCGGGACGCCGATCCATCCCGGC
>CAYFWA010000395.1:5401-6583 GCA_964346625.1 uncultured Myxococcales bacterium | reverse complement strand
GGCGGAGATTCACCAGCGGCGGAGATTCACCAGCGGCGGAGATTCACCAGCGGCGGAGATTCACCAGCGGCGCTGGCGGGCGCGCGCGAGCGAGCGAAGAGGCGGCGCGTGCTCGGGGCGTGACCGCGAAAGAGACTCGACCGATGACGATGACTGTGGAAATGGACAAGGACGCGCGCATCTACGTGGCGGGGCATACCGGGCTGGTGGGCTCGGCCATCGTCCGGCGGCTTCGGGCGGGGGGCCATGAGAACCTGCTGACGCGGGACCTGACGGAGCTGGACCTGACCGACCCGCGGGCCACGGACGCGTGGTTTGCCGAGCAGAGGCCCGAGTACGTGTTCGTGGCGGCGGCCAAGGTGGGGGGCATCCACGCCAACCAGAGCTACCCGGCGGACTTCATCCGGATCAATTTGCAGATCGAGCTGAACGTGGTGGACGCGGCGTATCGTCACGGGGCCCGCAAGCTGCTCTTTTTGGGCAGCTCCTGCATCTACCCCAAGCACGCGCCGCAGCCCATGCAGGAGGCGCACCTGCTCACCGGCCCCCTGGAGCCCACCAACGACGCCTACGCCATCGCCAAGATCGCCGGCATCCTGATGTGCGACAGCTACAACCGGCAGCACGGCACGGACTTCATCGCGGCCATGCCCACCAACCTCTACGGCCCCGGGGACAACTTCGACCTGGAGACGAGCCACGTGCTGCCGGCCATGGTCCGCAAGTTCCACGAGGCCAAGCAGTCCGGGGGTCCGGTGAAGCTGTGGGGCAGCGGGACGCCGCGGCGGGAGTTTCTGTACGTGGACGACCTGGCCGACGCGCTGGTGTTCATGATGGAGCGCTTCGAGCCCGCCGAGCGTGACGTGTTTCTCAACGTGGGCGTGGGCGAGGACGTTACCATCCGGGAGCTGGCCGAGCGGGTGGCGGCCACGGTGGGCTATGAGGGTGAGGTGGTCTGGGACGAGAGCATGCCCGACGGGACCCCGCGCAAGCTGCTGGACGTGAGCCGGCTGCAGGCCCTGGGCTGGCGGCCGCGGACGTCTCTGGAAGAGGGATTGCGAACCACCTACGAGTGGTTCCTGGAGCATTACGGGGCGTGAGCCCTCGGATGACAACCCGATCACGAGGGGATCCCCGGGAGCCCCGAGCGCGACGACCGTGACGTGCGCAACGAGCGTAACG
>CAYFWA010000395.1:0-5301 GCA_964346625.1 uncultured Myxococcales bacterium | reverse complement strand
AGCGCAACGAGCGCAACGAGCGCAACGAGCGCAACGAGCGCAACGAGCGCAACGAGCGCAACGAACGCAACGAGCGCGACGAGCGCCTCGACCCCCCGACGGACCCCGCAGGAGAGAAGCGAAATGGCCAAGCCCAAAATCGCGCTGGTCACCGGCATCACCGGGCAGGACGGCTCCTATCTGGCGGAGCTCCTGCTGGAGAAGGGCTACGAGGTCCACGGCATCATCCGGCGGGCCAGCTCCTTCAACACCGAGCGCATCGATCACATCTATCAGGACCCCCACGCCGAGATCCGGCGGCTGCAGCTCCACTACGGGGACCTCACCGACGGGTCGAATATCTCCCGGCTCATCGAGCGGCTGGAGCCCGACGAGATCTACAACCTCGCGGCCCAGAGCCACGTGAAGGTCTCCTTCGAGGTGCCCGAGTACACCGCCGACGTGGTGGGGGTGGGCGCCATCCGGCTGCTGGACGCCATCAAGGACGCCCGGATCCGCACGCGCTACTACCAGGCCTCCACCTCCGAGCTCTACGGCGCGGTGCAGGAGGTGCCCCAGCGCGAGTCCACGCCCTTCTATCCGCGCAGCCCCTACGCGGCGGCCAAGCTGTACGCCTACTGGGTGACGGTGAACTACCGCGAGGCCTACGGCATCTACGCCTGCAACGGCATCTTGTTCAACCACGAGTCGGAGCGGCGCGGCGAGACCTTCGTCACGCGCAAGATCACCCGCGCCGTGGGGCGCATCCAGCACGGGCGGCAGGAGAAGGTGTGGCTGGGCAACCTGGCGGCCAAGCGGGACTGGGGCTACGCCCCGGAGTACGTGGAGGGCATGTGGCGGATGCTCCAGCAGGAGCAGCCCCGGGACCTGGTGCTGGCCACCGGGGAGACCCACTCGGTGGAGGAGCTCTGCGACGTGGCCTTCCGCGCGGCGGGGATGCCGTTGACCTTCGAGGGCGAGGGCGTCAAGCGCCGGGGGGTGGACGCCGAGGGCAAGGTGCGGGTGGCGGTGGATCCGCGCTACTTCCGGCCCACCGAGGTGGATCTGCTCATCGGAGACCCGCGCCTGGCCAAGGAGCACCTGGGCTGGGAGCCCCGGGTGACCTTCGAGCGCCTGGTGCAGCGCATGGTAAAACACGATCTGGCCCTCGCCGCGAGCGAGGCCGACGCGGGGCAGTGACATGGCGCCGGTGTTCCTACGCGAGCCCGTGGAGCCCCTGGTGCTCGACGTGGAGGGGGAGAGCATCGAGGTGGACTCCGGCACCGAGGTGCGGGCGCTGGTGCCCTCGAGCCGGGAGCGGGGCCCCCAGGCGGCCCTCGGAGCCATCTACAACCAGCGCCTGGTGAGCCTGAGCTACCGGCTGCGCAGCGGGGGGACGCTGCGCTTCGTCACCTTCGCGGATCGGCCCGGCTGGGACATCTATCGCCGCTCGGCGTGCCTGGTGCTCTACGAGGCGCAGCGGCGCCTCTACCCGGAGCTGCACCTGGTGCTGCAGCAGACCCACGGCGACGGCCTGTACTACGACGTCCGGGGCGTGGGGGAGGGGGTGACCTTCGGCAAGGAGCGCTGCGCCCAGCTCAGCGCGGCCATGCAGGAGATCGTACGGGAGGACCTGGCGTTCACCGTACGGCGCATCTCGGTGGACGCGGCACGGGCCCAGCTCCGGGATCAGGGCCACGAGGAGAAGCTCCACCTGCTGCGCACGCACTGGGAGACCAGCGTCCGGATCGTGTCCTGCGGGGAGTACATGGATCTGTTCCACAACCCGGTGGCCTACCGCACCGGCGCCATCCGGCGCTTCAAGCTGGCCCCCTACGACCAGGGGTTTCTGCTGCGGCTGCCGCGGCGGGGCGACGACCGGGTGCGCGGCCGGATCCAGGTGAGCCGCAAGCTGTTCGACACGCACCAGCGGACCCGGAAGTGGAACGCCCAGGCCGGCGTGGCCTCGGTGGGCCAGCTCAACCAGCTCACCGTGTCTGGCGAGCTGGAGCCGCTGTGCCTGGTGGCCGAGGGGGTGCACGAGAAGCGCATCGCCGACATCGCCGAGCAGATCGCCACGGCGAAACGGCCCCGCCGGCTGGTGCTGGTGGCGGGCCCCTCCTCGTCGGGCAAGACCACCTTCGTGCAGCGCCTGTCGGTGCAGCTCCGCGTTCAGGGGCTGCAGCCGGTGGCGCTCTCGGTGGACCACTTCTTCCTGCCGCGGGATCGAACGCCGGTGGACGCAACCGGCGAGTACGACTTCGAATGTCTCGAGGCCCTCGACCTGCCGCTTTTCAACCAGGTGCTCACGGAGCTGTTTTCCGAGGGATACTCGCGGATCCCCCGCTACGACTTCCACACCGGCACCCGCAACGACCCCGCGGTCTGGCAGGAGCTCACGGTGGGGCCGGATCAGGTGGTGTTGGTGGAGGGCATCCACGCCCTGAACCCGCAGCTCACCGAGGCGGTGCCCTCCCGAGACAAGTTCCGCATCTACATCTCGGCCCTCACCCAGCTCTCGCTCGACGCGCACAACCGGATCTTCACCTCGGACACCCGGCTTTTGCGCCGCATCGTGCGGGATCGCCGCTATCGGGGCTACTCCGCCGCGGAGACCATCCGCCGCTGGCCCCTGGTGCGACGCGGCGAGATGACCCACATCTTCCCCTTCCAGGACCAGGCGGACCTGATGTTCAACTCGGCGCTGGTCTACGAGCACGCCGTGCTGCGCAACCGCGTGGAGCGCTACCTGCTGGAGGTCCCCGAGCAACACCCCAGCTTCACCGAGGCCTACCGCCTGCTCGGCTTCCTCCGCCTCATCGTCCCCGCCTCCGATGAGGCGGTTCCCCATACCAGCCTGCTGCGGGAGTTCATCGGCGGATCCGCGTTTACGTACTGAACACCGCGCAGGTGACGTGTCGGTGAGGGGGGGCCTGACGTTCGAGGTGTGTCGAGCGTGGGTCGATTTTTCTGGGGGGCTGTCCCAGCCCCCCCCCCGCTTGATGGCGGGGCCCCCCCCCAAGGGTCGCTTCGCTCCCACACGCGAGTCTCGGGCGACCGCAGGTGCCTACCGCGGTCGCAGGGTTGATTGTCTCTGGATTTTACAGATCGCTAGGTCGGCCGACAATCCGGATCCGAGACCATCGGACATGGCCGCAAAGCGACGACGCGCCGCGTAGCGGTTGGCAATCAGGCCACGCGTGCCTTCAGCACGATGCCGCGTCCGGCAAGCAAGGCTGGCTGGGAGCGAAGCGACCTTTGGGGGAGGGGCCCCCGCGCGATTCACTCGCGCGGGGAGGGGGGCTGGGACAGCCCCCCTGAGATGGATGTCAGGGCATGGCCGAAGGCTCGGCCAGCAGGACGTTGTCCACGTAGCAGCCGGGGTAGCTGTTGACCGAGCCGTCGGTGCGGAAGTCGAAGCGCAGGCGGATGATCTGGCCGGCAAAGGCCGACAGGTCCGCGTCGAACTGGAACCACTGGGCGTTCCAGGACTCGTAGTCCTCGCCCCAGGCGGGCTGGCTGTCCACGTTGGTGAGGTTGTAGGCCGGCGTCACCGTGGAGACGATGTTGAAGCTGGCGCCGTTGTCGGTGCTGACCTTGAGGTTGCAGCCGTCGTAGACGCTGCCCTCGGTGGAGATCCAGCCGTAGAACCGCAGGGCGGGGGCGGTGGCGGTGGTGAGGTCGATGGGGGGGGAGTCGGCCACGTCGGTGCCCCAGGAGGCGTTGTTGGAGTAGTTGCCCGTCATCACCGTGCCCACGCAGCCGGCAGAGTTCAGGTAGCAGCCGCTGGGGCCGGCGCCCGAGGGGGTGCCCCACTCCCAGTCGCCGCCGAAGGTCCAGGCGCTCAACGAGGCCGCGTCGTTGAAGTCTTCGAACAGGTACCAGAGCAGGTCGCCGCACTGGGAGACGTCGAAGGTGCAGTCAGTGTCGCAGCTCAGGGTGCCGCCGTCGTAGCCCAGGGTGCTGCAGTCCTTGCCTTGCAGGTCCGTGTCATCGCACTGCTCTTCGCACTCGGCCAGGCCGTCGCCGCAGACGGGGCCGGTGCCGGTGCACTGGGTCAGATCGAAGTCGCAATAGGAGGTGCAGCTCAGGGTGCCCCCCTCGTAACAGAAGTCCTCGCAGCTAAAGCTGGCCAGGGCGTTGCCGTCGCAGTTTTCCCCGGCATCGATCATGTTGTTGCCGCAGTTGGGGCAGCAGTCGCCGGGGCACAGCCGGCAGGTCTCGCCGTTGGCCACGTCGCAGGCCTGGTCCCCGCAGACGAACTCCCAGAGGCAGGCCTGGTTGCAGGCGTCCCCCGACTCGGTGTTGCCGTCGTCGCACTGCTCGCCGGTCTCGAGGATGCCGTTGCCGCAGGTGGCCACGCCGTCTTCGTCTTTGCACCCGGCGCTGCAGCCGTCTCCGCTGATGTTGCTGCCGTCGTCGCACTCCTCGGCCTCGTAGGGCGGCGGGTCCTCGTCCTCGTAGGTGTCCAGGATGCCGTTGCCGCAGTTGGGGCAGCAGTCCTGGGGGCACTTCTCGCAGCTCTCGCCGCCCTCGGTCTCGCACTCGGTGTTCCCGCACACGTACTCCAGCAAACACAGGTAGGAGCAGCCGTCCCCGCTGGTCCGGTTGCCGTCGTCGCACTGCTCGCCGGGGTCTTGCTCGCCGTCTCCGCAGCCGTCTTCCACCTGGCACTCGGCCGAGCACCCGTCTCCGGCCGTGGTGTTGCCGTCGTCGCAACCCTCGCCGGCCTCCAGGATGCCGTTGCCGCAGGTGGCCACGCCGTCTTCGTCCCGGCAGGTCTCGGAGCAGCCGTCCCCGCTCTGGAGATTGTCGTCGTCACACTCCTCGCCGTAGTCGAGCCGCCCGTTGCCGCAGCCCACCTCGAGCTGGCACGCGCTGCTGCAGCCGTCGCCCCCGCGGTCGTTGCCGTCGTCGCACTCCTCGGTGACCTCTACCTCGCCGTTGCCACAGAAGTACTCGGCCAGACAGTCGGCGCTGCAGCCATCTCCGTTGACCGTGTTGGCGTCGTCGCACTGTTCGCTGCCTTCCACGACCCCGTCGCCACAGAGGGCGCCGTCGTCGTCGCCACAGCCCGCCGCGAGCAGGGTCAAAGACAGGAGGATCCCCAGGGCCGTGAGCAGCCAGGCCCGGGGCGTGACGCATCGATGTATCATGCGAACCATCTCCTCCAAGGGCCAACTGCAGGACTTCGCTCCTGCCGGCCCCTGCTGATAACCAATGGGTGAAGTGTAGGGTGGGATCGAGCTCTGGTAAAGCGCTGGATACCCCTAAGGGCTCGCGCAAGAATAAGTTCGACGCACCGAGGGCGCCGAGGCGCAA
>CAYFWA010000394.1:4438-6588 GCA_964346625.1 uncultured Myxococcales bacterium | reverse complement strand
GCCGAACGGCTCGAGGCCCTCCTCCGTCGCAACGCCGGCCAAGAGGTCGGCGATGGCCGCCGCAGCGCCCGCCGAGACCACCGAGACCACCACGGCCGCGCCGCCGCGGGCCACCGCGGCGCCCGCCGAGACCACCCTGTCCGCGGCCGCCACGGCGACGTCCGCTCGGCCCACGCCAGGCCACCCCTTTGCCCCCACGCCCATCCGTCAGGCGGGCGACGAGGACGCGACTCGGGATGAGATCTGGATCACCGGCCTGGCGGCGGGGGTCCCGGGCCGCGCGCGCCTGTTCGACGACGACGGCCTCGGCGCCCTGCTGCGCGGTGAGCCCCTGCTGTCGCCCCTCGAGGCCCCGCTGCAGCAGCGCGTGGTGGATCAGCGCATCGAGCGCCTGGTCAAGGCGGCCGACGGCACCGGCACCCTGGAGCCGGTGGCCGACCCCGCGGGCGTCATGGCCTGGGCCGGCCGCGCCGGCGAGGTGGATCTGGTCCATGACTATCGGGTGAGCCCCCAGTGGGACCGGGATCGGGATCCCACCACCCGGTTCGCCCTGGCCGCGGCCTACGAGGCCCTGCGCGACGCCTGGCTGCCGCTGCAGGAGCGGCGGCGGGCGGTGTCCCAGGGCCGCTCCCTGGCCGACGGATTCCGGCTTCCGGCTGCCCAGGCCGATGAGACCGGCGTGATCTTCGCCTCCGCCTTCCCGGGCTACGATCGGCTGCTTTCCCTCGTGCATAAGCGGGACGCCGGGGAGACCTTCCCACGCAACGTGCTCCTGCAGATCCTCGGGCTGGGCCACGCCCACGTGGCCGAGCAGCTCGGCGCCCGCGGGCCCAACCTGATGCTCAACACCGCCTGCGCCTCCACCCCCGTGGCCGTGTCCATCGCCCAGGACTGGATCCGGCTCGGCCGCTGCCGGCGCGTGGTGGTGGTGGCGGCGGACAACGTGACCTCCGACGAGCTGCTGCCCTGGATCGGCGGCGGGTTCCTCGCCCTGGGGGCTGCCACCACCGAGCGGGACCTGTCGCGGGCGGCCCTGCCCTTCGGTCGGAATCGCCACGGCATGATCCTCGGCATGGGCGCCGTGGGTCTGGTGGTGGAGTCCGCCGCGGCCGCTCGCCAGCGCGGCCTGCGCCCCAAGGCCATGCTGCTGCACACGCGCACGGCCAACAGCGCCGGACACCCCCTGCGGCTCGACCCCGCCCACATCGCCGCCGAGGTGGACCGGCTGGTGGCCGAGGCCACCGCCGCCCTCGGCCTGGATCGCGCCGCCCTGGCGCGCGACCTGGTGTTCATGTCCCACGAGACCTTCACCCCGGCCCGCGGTGGCTCTGCCCAGGCCGAGGTGGACGCCCTGCGGCTCGCCTTTGGCGACCACGTTGGCGACGTGCTGGTGGTCAACACCAAGGGCTACACCGGTCATCCCATGGCCGTGGGCCTCGAAGACGCCGCCGTGGTGGAGGGGCTTTGGCGCGACCAGCTCCCGGCCGTGGCCAACCTCACCGACCCGGATCCCGCCTTCGCGGATCTCACCTTCCATCGGGGCGGGCCCACCGGCCGGCGCTACGCCCTGCGGCTCGCCGCGGGCTTCGGCTCCCAGCTCGCCGTCTCGCTGTACCGGCGCGCCGAGGGCACCGACCCGCGGGTGGATCCCGCGGCGTACACCGCACATCTGCGCGAGGCCTCCGGGGACCCCGAGGCCACCCCCGTGCTCGACGGCCGGCTTTTGCGCCTGCGCTCGGCCCACCGCCCCGCGGACGCCGAGCACCCCGATTTCCTCGCCGAGCATGTCACCGGACGGCTCTCCAGCGACGCCCGGAGAGTATCCGCGGCCGCCGCCGACACCGGCGTCCCGGCGGCCTACGCGGCCGAGGCCGCCGACACCACCGCGGACACCCCGGCTACCGCGGTCGTCTCATCTGCCGCTGCCGAGACCGCCCCGGCGGCCGAGACCGCCCCGGTCACCGAGACCCCCCTGGTCAGCGAGACCCTCCCCGTCACCGAGACGCTTCCGACCCACTCCGAGGCCCAGGTCTTGCAGCGCCTGCAGCAAGTCGTCGCCCAGCGCACCGGCTACGACCTCGACGAGCTCGAGCCGGACCTCGAGCTCGAGGCCGACCTCGGCATCGACACCGTCAAGCAGGCCGAGATCG
>CAYFWA010000394.1:2135-4338 GCA_964346625.1 uncultured Myxococcales bacterium | reverse complement strand
CCACTTCCGCCTCGCCGAACACCCCACCCTCGAGGCCCTCGCCGCCTACGTCGCCGCGCGACTGCCGGGGCCCCCTTCCCCGCCCGAGCCAGACCCGGAGCGCAGCCCGCGACGGCCCGGTGCCGGGGCCTTCTCGCCGCCAGCCGCGACCCGGAGCGTCTCGAGCCCTGCGGGCGCGGCCGCTGCCTCACCGCAAGCCCGGGCCCCGCAGGCCCGGGCCCCGCAGGCCCGGGCCCCGCAGGCCTGGGCCCCGCTGCCCCGGGTCCCGCTGCCCCTCGAGCTGGGGGAGGGCTTTCGGATCCATCGGATCGGCTACCGCGCCTCGCCGCGCGGCGCGCCCGCGACCGGTGCCGCGATCCGCGATGCAGACGCGACCCTCACCGGCCCGCTGCTGGTGGTGGGAGGCGCCCGGGAGCCGGCCGAGGCGCTGGCTCACCGCCTGGGAGACGCCGCCCTCGTGCACCTGCCGTTCGAGACGTTGCGCGACGCCGCGACGGACGAAAGCAACCCGGCGCTGGAGCAGGCGCTGGAGCAGCTCTCGGCCTCGCCTCCCGCTGGCGTGATCTTCTGGCTGCCCGCCGGGCCCACGGCGCTGGCTCCCGAAGCCTACGCCGGGGTATGCTTCCGCGTCGCCCGCTGGCTGGCCGAACACGGCGACCCGCAGCGGCCGGTGGGCTGGTTGCTGACCGTGGTTCCCTCCGCCGTGGACGTCGAGGCGACCTGGGACTCGGGCCTCGGCGCGCACCGGGATCCCGTCGCGGGAGCCGTCGCCGGGCTGACCCGCGCCCTGGCGCGCGAGTGGACCCACACCCGGGCCCGCGTCCTCGAGCTGGACGTCACGCCACAGACGCCCGCGGCGCACCTGGCGGCGCGGATCGCCGCGGAGATCCCCCGGGCGACCGATGACCCCACGGCACTGGACGTCCGCCTACAGGGCGACACGCGCCAGGTTTTGACCCTCGGGGACGCCCTGGAGGCGCGGCAGGCACCCCTCGGCCCCGGCGACGTGGCCCTGATCACCGGCGCCTCGGGTGGCATCGGCGCCCGGCTCGCCGAGACGCTGCAAGAGCGCTGGGGCTGCCGCCTGGTGCTCACCGGCCGTCTGCCCCACGATCCCGACCTGGGAAATCGTCCCCCGGATCGAGCCGAGGCACGCGCGCTGCTGGCCGAGCGGGGCGCGCGACCCACGCCCAGGGCGGTGTCGGCCGAGATCCAGCGCTGGCACCGACAGCAGCGGCTGCAGCGGCTGCTGCAGCGGCTCTCGGCCACCGGCCCGGTGCGCTACCTGCAAGCCGACCTGGGCTCGGAGGCGGGCGTGGCGGGCCTGGCCCGCGACATCGCGCGAACCGAGGGCCGGGTGGACGCGGCGATCCACGCCGCCGGCTACCAGCAGTCCAAGCCCGTGGCGCGCAAGTCTTTCGCAGACTTCCACACGACCTTCGGCTGCAAGGCCACCGCCGCCCAGGCGCTTTGGCGCGCCCTGCGCGAGCAGCTCGCGGCCCCCCCCCGGCGGTTCGTCTCCTTCGGCTCGGTGGCCGGGCTGCTGGGCAACGCGGGGCAGACCGACTACGCGTCGGCCAACGCCGCCCTGGCGGGCGTGGGGGCACAGATCCAGCAGGACTCGCCCCAGACCCACGCCCTCACCATCCACTGGACCGGGTGGGACGACCTCGGCATGACCGAGGATCCGGATCTCCGGGCGCGGCTCTCCGAGGGAGGGCTCGCCCTGCTCCCCGCAGAGCTGGGCCTACGAGCCGCCCTGCGGCTCATCGGATCGGACCTGCGAGGCGAGGTGCTGGTGGCGGGCGCGCTGGGCGGCCTGGAGACGCCCGCGACGGCCGAGACGTCCGTGGCGTCCGAGACGTCCGAGACGCCCGTGGCGTCCGATGCATCCGCGACATCCGAGACGTCCGTAACGTCCGAGACGTCCGCTACATCCGAGCCGCCCCAGACGTCCGTGGCGTCCGTGGCGTCCGTGGCGTCCGAGACGTCCGTGGCGTCCGAGACGGCCGTGGCGTCCGTGGCGCCCGTCGCGCCCGAGGCGTCCGTGGCGCCCGTCGCGCCCGTCGCGCCCGAGGCGTCCGTGGCGTCCGAGACGTCCGTGGCGTCCGTGGCGCCCGTCGCGCCCGAGGCGTCCGTGGCGTCCGTGGCGTCCGTGGCGTCCGAGACGTCCGTGGCGTCCGTGGCGCCCGTCGCGCCCGAG
>CAYFWA010000394.1:207-2035 GCA_964346625.1 uncultured Myxococcales bacterium | reverse complement strand
GCGTCCGTGGCGTCCGTGGCGTCCGTGGCGTCCGAGACATCCGAGACATCCGAGACATCCCACACCCTGCGCTTCACGCTGGATCCCAATGCCGCGTGGTTGCGCAGCCACGCGGTGGAGGGCGTGCCCCTTTTGCCCGCGGTGGTGGGGCTGGAGTGGATGGCCCGCGCCGCGGCCGCCCTGGCGCCCGACGCCCGGGTGAGCGGCGTGGAGGACGCCTGGTTCGAGCGGCCCCTCAAGGTGCAGCCGGGCCGGCACATCGAGGCCGTGGTGGAGGCCCACGCGGATCCCCGGCGCCCGGGCCGCATCCGGTGTCGCCTACGCAGCGAGCGGATCAACCGCCGCGGCACCCGCGTACACCAGGAGCACTTCCGCGCGGTGGTGCGCACTGCCCCGGCGCCCGCTCCGCAGCGGGCGGGCCGGCCGGCGCTGCACCTGGGCCGCCTCGACCACACGGGCCCCGAGCACGCCGAGATCTACGAGCACCTGTTTCACACCGGCGTGTTCCGCGTGCTCCACCGTGTCCGGCTGGTGGGCCCCACCGGCGTGGTGGCCAGCGGCCGACCGGCCTCCCTGGGGCTCGACAACCCAGCCGATACGGGGCTCGCTCCCCTCGCGGTGGAGGCCGCGCTCCAGGCCGCCGGGCTCGGCAGCCTGCTCACCGAGCGCGCGCAGGTCCTCCCCCACGGCGTGGGCTCCCTGAAGCTGCACACCACGGCGAACCGGTTGCACGCCGCCGATGAGTGGGTCCTGCGCGCGCGCGCCCTCGGTCACCACCAGCCCCCTGGACAGCCCAAGGTGGTGCGCTGGGACGTGGACGTGCTCGACGGCGCGGGCGAGCTGCTGCTCACGCTGCGCGACCTGCAGCTCATCGAGCGCGCGGCCGTCGCGGCGGAGGGCCTGCCCGCCACCGCGGCGTCGGTGGAGCTCGTGGAGATCGACGTGGAACAGCTCGGGCGACCGGACGCCCTGGTGGTGGAGCTCGACGCCGAGCTCGGCCCCGCCGAGCAGCGCCGGGCCCGTGAGATCTCCCACCCGGGGCGGCGCCTGGAGTGGGTCGCGGGACGCCTGGCGGCCAAGGAGCTGGTGCGTCGCCACCTGCGGGACCGCTACGGCATCGCCCAGCGCCGCGAAGGGATCGAGATCGCCACCGAGCCGGGAGGCGCCCCGGTGGCGATGCTGCCCTCGAGGCCCGCCCTGGCCCCGCTGCTGCCGGCGCTGTCCATCACCCACGCCTGCGGCCGGGCCGTCGCCTTGGGACAGCCGGCCACCGAGGCGGGGGTGCGCGTGGGCGTGGATCTCACCGCCGTGGAGAGGCGCCCCGCCTCCTTCGCCAAGCAGTGGCTCACCGAAGGCGAGCAGGCCCTGCTGGCCGCCGCCGCCGAGGCCGGCGCGCGCGACCAGCGGCTCGCCGCCATCTGGAGCCTCAAGGAGTCGGTGTCCAAGGCTCTGGGCCTAGGCCTGCAGCTCGCCTCCACCGAGCTGGAGGTCACGGCGCTGCACCCCGACGGCGGCGCCGAGATCCGGCTCCATGGCCAGGCCGCCCAGCGCTACCAGGACCTGGGGGGCCGCCGCCTCGAGGCCGGGACGAGCCGGTGGGCGCCGGGTGTGCTCGGCTGGGCGCGGCTCGCGCTGGGCGAGGAGCCCGGGGACGCTACCCCGCTGACCCCGTCGTCTGGCCCCCGTCCGCTGCAGGGCCTGCGCGAGGCCCGCCTCCACCACTCCCGCGCCTGATCCACTGCCCGTCCCAAGAGAATCGACCCCAGTATTGTTCCCCAGTATTGTTCCCCAGTATTGTTCCCCAGTATTGTTCCCCAGTATTGTTCCC
>CAYFWA010000394.1:0-107 GCA_964346625.1 uncultured Myxococcales bacterium | reverse complement strand
CCCCCCCCGAAACCCTCATCAGTCTTCCCAAACCACGTAGCCCCCTCCCCAACCGCCTTCGATATCGCTTGCTCCGGCACAGGGGCCGTGCTTAGCATGGGCTCCAG
>CAYFWA010000393.1:1242-6600 GCA_964346625.1 uncultured Myxococcales bacterium | reverse complement strand
GGTCCCGGTCCCGATCTCGATCCCGGTCCCGGTCCCGATCTCGATCCCGGTCCCGGTCCCGATCTCGATCCCGGTCCCGGTCCCGATCTCGATCCCGGTCCCGATCTCGGACACCCTCGCCCCACCGAGCCGGGGGCTCGCACGAGGCTGCGCGCACAACGAAGCGCCTGACACCGAGCGCGACGCCGGGCGCGAGGAGAAACGCAGGAGAGACCAATGCCACCCGAACCCCTGACCTACCCCGAGACCCTCGAGGGCATGATGGCGCACCTGCGAGCGAGGTTGCCCGCGGAGGCCACCGACGACGAGATCCGCCACGAGGCCGAGCTGGGCCTGGCGGTGAACCGGCTGAAGGCGGAGCGCAACGCCATCATCCTCGGGCACAACTACATGGCACCGGCGCTGTATCACTCGGTGCCGGACTACACCGGGGACTCCCTGGGCCTGAGCCGCATCGCCGCGGCCTCGGACGCCGACGTGATCGTGTTTTGCGGGGTGCGGTTCATGGCCGAGACCGCCAAGATCCTCAACCCGGACCGGCTGGTGCTGTTGCCGGCGCCGCGGGGGGGCTGCTCGCTGGCCGAGGCCATCACGGCGGAGGACGTGCGGGAGCTGCGCCGGCGGTTCCCGGGCGTGCCCGTGGTGAGCTACGTGAACACCTACGCCGAGGTGAAGGCCGAGACCGACATCTGCTGCACCTCGTCCAACGCGGCCGCGGTGGTGCGTCACCTGCAGGAGCAGGGCCACGAGCGGGTGATCTTCTTGCCCGATGAGTACCTGGCGGGCAACACCGCCCGGGAGACGGGCATGGCGATCATCTTCCCGACGCGCGAGCCCGACAAGGCCGACGGCGAGGCGAGCGGGGCCGGGGGCGAGGATCCGGCGAGCCTGAAGCGGACCCTCATCGGCTGGCGGGGGCGCTGCGAGGTGCACGAGAAGTTCACCGTCGAAGACGTCGAGCGCATCCGGGAGCAGCACCCCGGCGTGTACGTGCTCGCCCACCCGGAGTGTCACCCCGAGGTGGTGGCGGCCTCGGACTTCTCCGGCTCCACCACCGGCATGATCGAGCACGTCAAGAAGATCGACGCCGATCGCTACCTGCTGCTCACCGAGTGCGCCATGGGGGAGAACATCGCCGCCGAGACGCCGGACAAGGAGATGCTGCGGCTGTGCACGGTGCGCTGCCCCCACATGAACGAGGTCACCCTGGCCGACACCCTGCGCTCTTTGCGCGAGGACTGGCAGGCCATCGACGTCCCGCCCGAGATCCGCGAGCGCGCCCGCGCCTCGCTGGACCGCATGATCGCCATCGGCTGATTCCCCCTTTTCGCGCGGAGACTGTGATACGCTCTGCGCCATGCGACCGAAAATCACGAAGGGATCCTCCCGCGAATCGTCACGTGCAACTTGGCTTGGATCGCCTCGCGCGCCCGGCCTCGTCCAACCGCCCGACCGCGTCATCGGCCGTCCGGGCCGGCGCCGGCGTTGTCCGGGCCCGTGGGTGCTCTCGCTGCTGTTGCTCCTGCTGGTGTGGCCCGCCTGTGGCGGCTCGGATGGGCCACGGTCCCACGAGGGAATCGCCACCCGGGACGCGGGCTGGCTGCGCGGGGATCTGCACCTGCACACCCTGTGGAGCGATGGCTGGGACGACACGGCCACCGTGCTCCGGCTGGCCGAGTACTTCGAGAGCGACACTTTCCTCGGGGCGCACCCGGAGTTTCGGGGCAACGGCCTGGATTTCCTGTCCATCACGGATCACCGCACGGTGGACATCCTCGACGACCCGGACTTCACGAGCGAGCGGCTCATCCTGCTGGCGGGCGAGGAGTGGGGCGGGCCCAGCCACGCCAACTGTTGGGGGGTCACCGCCCTGGTAGAGCACGATCCCGACGGCGACGGGGTGACCCTGCAGGACGTGCAGGACGGGATCGAGGCTGCGCATGCCCAGGGCGCGCTGTTTTCCATGAACCACCCGTTTTTACCGGGGACGCCCTTCCCGTGGGACGTGCGCGACCACGACGCCGTGGAGGTCTGGAACGCCGGCTGGTCCCTGGCGTCGGGCACCTTCAGCGCCACCGATCTGGCGAGCTGGGAGGCCGAAAACGGCTCCGCGAGCCCGTTTTTCCGGCGCGCGGCGCAGGAGCGGGCCGGGGGCGGTTCCATGCAGGCGCTGCGCTTTTACGAGGCCCAGCTCTGCCTGGGCATCCACGTGGCCCTGGTGGGGGGCAGCGATCGGCACACCGGGTTCCCGCCGGGCTTCCCCACCACCTGGGTCCGCGCCGAGGCTCCCGGGGTGCAGGGCGTGCTCGACGGGATCCGGTCGCGTCACACCTTCGTGTCCCGTACCCCGGCCTCTACCCAGGTCTTGCTGGAGGTCACCCTGGCCGACGGTACGGTCTACGCGATGGGCGACGAGATCCCCATCCCGGCCGCCGGGGCCGAGGTCACCGTCACCGCCCGGGTGGGGCGGGGAGACGGCGGGCTGCTGCGGCTGATTTCCGGGGAGGCCGTGGCCGACGCCTCGGCGCTTCAGAGCTCGCCCCTGGGCACGGTGGCCCTACAGGAAGCGGTGGCAGGCGACGAGTTCGTGGCGCAGACCACGCTCACGGTGGCCCCGGGAGACTGGATCTACCCCCTGGTGCTGGATCCGCTGCTGGCGCCGGGGCTCCCCCCCGAACGCGAGGAGCTGGTGCGCGAGGTGGCCCGCGGCGCGGTGGCCACGGGCGCCGAGGACTACGGCGCCCTGGCCGACCTGGTGCTCGACGTGATCCGGGACACGGAACTGATGTTCGACGCCGCCCTGTGCGATCCGGCGCTGTGGGACCCGACGCTGGCCCAGTGTCTCCCGCCGGACACCGACGGCATGGCGACCTTCTACCTGCCCGACGAGCTCGACCGCGCCATCAACGTGATCACCGAGGATGGCGAGATCACCGACTGGGCCATGGGCGCGCTGGGCTCCGCGGTCCGCTTCGTGCCCCGAGAAAACTAGACAAAAGACAGGCAGAGCCCCCAGGCTACTTCTCGGCGTGGTCCGGTCCGAGGTGCAGCTCGGCCAGCGGCGGCGGGACGTGCTGGAAGCTGCTCGAGCGTGACAGGAACCGGTCCATGAGGCGGTGGGCGTAGTCGCGCTGCTGCTCGTCCCGGGCGGTCACCGCCTTGCCGAGCCGCGAGCGCTGGGTCTGATCCATCGCCAGATCTGCGTCATCGAGCTCGCCCAGCCAGTCCGTGAAGCCGTGGGCGGTGAGCTCCACGTGGGGCAGCACGCCCCAGGCGGCGTCGCCGAAGCGGAAGGCCTCCGGGGCCTCGGGGGTGCCGGCGAGCAGCTCGGCCTTGGGCGGAAGGGTGAACCGATGGGTGGGCCCGCGCAGCCCCACCAGGTGCCCGCTCTCGTCGCCGAGCACCGGGTCGGCGCGCCCCGCCTCGGTGAGGGGCACCTCCACCACGCCCAGATCCACGGTGGGGGACTCTGACAGGTCGCCGTGCATGGCCCGGGCCAGGAGCTGGGCGCCCCGATCGATGCCGAGATAGGGCACGCCGAGGCCGATGAGGGTCCGGATGAACACCACCTGCTCGCGCAGCAGGGGATCCTTGGCGTGGAGCGCTTCGGGCGTGAGCCCCCGCCCGGCGAAGATCACGCCGTTGGTCTCGATGGCCATGGGCAGGTCGTCGGGATCCTTAACGGTCACCATGCGCATGGGGCGCTGGTCCTTGTCGATGCGATCCAGCAGGTAGCCGGGGCCGATGTGGTCATGATGCTTCAGGATGTACAGGAAGGTCGCCATGGGGGGTTCCTCGCGGGTCGCGGGGTCCGGAGCGGCGGGCTCGCCAGCGCCCCGGACATGGGGTGCGTATTCTCTGTCGATATTTTCCTTCTCTATTCGTTCTGTTTTTCTACCGACTGCGTCTCGGATGTCTACTCGTCGCTACGGAGCATAACCACCGGCAGGCGGGCCTTCAAGGCGCTCTGCGCTCGATTCGAGGCGCGATGGTGGGCCCGGGGGGGGGAGGTCCGCGAAGCGCTGTGCTGTTCAGCGCGGCCCCGGGGTGCTCGACGGAGGCGCCGGGCCCTTGTCGGGCGCGGGGGCCGGGCTCTTGCCGGGCGCGGGGGCCGGGCTCTTGCCGGGCGCGGGGGCCGGGCCCTTGCCGGGCGCGGGCGTGGGGGCGGAGGTGCGGGACGGAGGACGCATTTTCGATAGCGCCTGGCGGCACAGGGCCAGCCACGGATCGTCGGCGGGCATCTTCAGCTTCCCGTGCAGCTCGACGCACATCTGGTAGCGACGCCGGGCCTTTTCGCGCAGTGGCCCCGCGAAGCGGTCCAATTGGGCGCGGTAGGCCTTCCGCGCGGTCGGCACCTTCAAAAAGTCCGGGACCTTCATGGCGTCGAGGGTGAGGGCGAAATCGTGGAAGATCTGGCCCGAGCGCGCCACCGCGGCCAGGGACCAGTGGGGCGACGACCGGCGCTTGCCATCGGCCTTGGGGATCACGCGGACGTCGGTGATGGTCCCCATGTAGCGCTTGATCAGGGCAGCGCCCTGCTTGAGCCGCTCTCGCAAAAAGGATTTGAAGGCGCGGACGGACGCCTTGACCCGCTCTGGCTGGCTCGGATCGAAGCTCAGCCCCTGGGGGGGCTGCAGGCGAAGGTAGTGGGCAAATCTTGGCTCCACCTGGTGGAAGTGGGCCTCGGCGGCGCACTCCCGGATGCGCAGCACCAGCGTGAGGCGCTTGGGATATGTCACCTCGATGTCGCTGGTGATCTTGCCCTCGTCCCACATCCGCCAGGCGTCGCGGTAGGCGCGCCGGGCCGCCACCACCTGGGTCGCCGTGCGCTGCAGCAGGTCCCCTGGGGCCGGGAGCGAGCCGGGGCGAAGCTGCGCCCCGGCCTTCACGCAGAGCCCGTGGACCTGGCGCCCCGGGCAGGACTTTTTCCACAGCCGCGCGCCCCGCCGGCAGTGGTCGGTCATCTGATTCACCTTCCGCACGGTGGGGTCGGCGCTGGCACGCCGGGGCCCCTGCGCGGGCGGGCAGGCCGCGCTCGTGAGCGCCAGGGTACAAGCGAGCCCGAGCCCGACCAGGCCCGGGCCGCCGAAGCGGAAGCGGGAGCGGGAGCGGGAGCGGGAGCGGGAGCGACAGCGGGAGCAGGTTTTCATCTTCTGCATGGAATCCTCCAGTGGCCGGCCATGGTACCACCGAGCCCCGCGCGCGTCATGGACGGATCGGCCGGGCCCGTCAGGCGTCGTGGTCCCTTGGCTACACGTCCGAGGGGTCGCGATCCATCATCCCGCGATCCCTCATCCCAGGCACGATCCCTCATCCCAGGCACGATCCCTCATCCCAGGCACGATCCCTCATCCCAGG
>CAYFWA010000393.1:0-1142 GCA_964346625.1 uncultured Myxococcales bacterium | reverse complement strand
CAGTAGAACCAGCCGGTGGCGGTGCCGATCCAGACGTGGCCCTTGACCACGCAGGGCGAGGAGAGCACCCGGCCGGGCATCTTCGTCTTGGACAGCAGGCGCCCGGAGCTCGCGTCGAGCAGGTGCAGGTGCGCGTCGTAGGCGCCAAATAGCACGCGCCCCCCCACCACCACCGGCGAGCTCCAGATGGGCTTGCCCACCCGGTAGGACCACAGGCGCGCCCCGGAAAACGCGTGCAGACAGTGCAGGTGCCCGTCCTGGCCCGCGGCGTAGAGGCGGTCGCCCACCACCGCCGGGGTGGCCCACCAGCCGCGCTTGTTGTCGAAGCGCCAGTAGCGCTCGCCCGTGCGGGCGTCGAAGCAGTACAGGTAGGGCGCCCGCTCCTCGGCCGCCGTCCAGATCCGGCCGTGGGCCACCACCGGAGAGACGTCCGTGTCGTCGCCGGTGCGCGCCCGCCACAGGCGCTTGCCGGTGCGCGCGTCCAGACAGTACAGGTGCCCGCTGTAGTTGCTGGCGTACACGCGTCCGCCTGCCACCGCCGGGGAGGACTCCACGCCGCCCGAGCCCCCGCCGCCCTCGGTGCCGCCGAGGAACCGGCGCCAGATCACCTTCCCGTCGCCCGGATCCAGGCAGCTCACGTAGCCCGCCTCGCCCCCCACGTACAGCCGCCCCTGGTACACGCAGGCCGAGGAGTCCAGGTCCTGCCCCGAGTTCCAGCGCCACACCCGCTCGCCAGTGGCCGCGTCCACGCAGTGCAGGTAGTTGTCCACGTTGCCGATGTAGATGCGGCCCTGGTAGTGGCAGGCCGAGGCCTTGAACATGCGCCCCGCCTGGTAGGTCCAGCAGACCTTGCCGGTCCAGGCCTCGAAGCAGTAGAGCTTGCTGTCGAGCGAGCCCACGTAGACCCGGTCGTCCACGAAGATGGCGGTGCCGGTCCACCCCGTGCCGCTCCAGCGCCGCTCGGGCCGAAAAGAGGTGGCCTTGGACACGAAGGTCCCCAGGCGGTGTCGCCACTTCACCGTGAGCCGATCGGGCAGCTTGCCGGTGCCGTAGAAAGTGTGGGCCGGATTCCCGCGAAACATCGTCACCGCGTGCCGCTTCGCGATGGCCCCCGACCCGTCGCCATCGCGCCCGCCCCCGCC
>CAYFWA010000392.1:0-6601 GCA_964346625.1 uncultured Myxococcales bacterium | reverse complement strand
TGCGCCTCGGCGCCCTCGGTGCGTCGAGCTTATTCTTGCGCGAGCCCTAAGGGCCGCTTGAGCCGCTGGCTGGGGCCGCATCCCGGGGGGGGACGCGGGGTCTCACAGAACCTGCGCGGGGTGCATTCGCGGCGAGCCGAGTCCGTCGATGTCGTGGGCGGACGGGGGCACTAGCGAAAGCATCGACGCGGAAGCATAGCCTCCAAAGGACCTTTTCGCCAGTCACCGAGAGAAAAAGCTTACTCCCGCCGTAGCTTCTCAATAACCCCGGGCAGATGTAACGCCCGAAAAACCAAAACCGATCAATTTCAATCACTTGCGAGAAAAAAGATATCGGGTTGCCCGGACTTATTGAGAAGTTACACTCCCGCCTTGCTAGACCCAGGAAAAAAGAACACAATAGTTCCCGGTAAAATTGCAGATTTTGAAAGACTGCCATGAGCACGACGCGGTCCACCGGCGAGAGCCCCGGGGAATCCCTCCCGCAGTCCGGCGCCGGCGCACCACCGTCCCGGGCCGAATCCAGTGGGGAATCTGGCGGCCAGTCCAGCTCACCGGTTCCCGCCGAGACACCAGCGGACCGCTTCCGGGCTCTGCTGGAGTCGCTCGACGATTGGGTCTGGGAGCTGGACACGGGGCTACGGTACACCTACTGCAGCCCCGTGGCGCAGGAGATCCTCGGCGTCCCGCCCCAGGAGATGCTCGGGCAGGCTCCCTTCGATTGGATGGCGCCCGAGGAGGCCGCCCGGGTGCGCGAAATCCTAAAGCAGCACCTGGCCGCGGGCACGCCGTGGGTCCGGCTTTTGTTACGCTGCCGCCACCACGCGGGGCACGACGTGGTGCTCGAGTCCAGCGGCCGCCCCTACTACGACGAGCATCAGGTCCTGCGCGGCTTCCGGGGCGTCCACCGACCCACGGTGGACACCACCCAGGCCGCCGAGGCGCTCCGCGCCTCCGAGGAGCGGCTCCGCGCCGTGGTGGAATCCACGCCTTTGGGGATGCACTTCTACGAGCTGCAGCCCGACGGCCGGTTGTTCTTCGTCGGCGCCAACGCCGCCGCCGAGCGGGTGATGGGCCTCTCCCTCGAGCCGTTGCTGGGGCTGCCCTTCGAACAGGCCTTCCCCGCCATGGCCGACACGGACCTCCCGGCCCTGTACCGCCGCGTGGTGGCGCACGGGGAACCCGACTCCTTCGAGCACGAGCACGAAGCGCCGGACGGGACCCGGGTGGCCTTCGAGGTCCACGTCTTTCGGTTCACCCCGCGCGGTGTAGCGGCGATTTTCGCGGACGTCACCCAACGCAAGCACGCCGAGCAGCACCGGCAGCGGCTCGAGGCGCAGCTTCAGCAATCTCAGAAAATGGAGGCCCTCGGCCGACTGGCGGGGGGCGTGGCCCACGACTTCAACAACCTGCTCACGGGGATCAGCGGCAACCTCGAGCTCATGGCCATGGACCTCGCGGCTCGGGACCCCCTGCGGGAGCTGGTACGCGAGATGCGTGAGGCCTCGGAGCGGGCCTCTGATTTGACCCGCCAGCTCCTGGCCTTCAGCCGGCACCAGGTGGTGGCGCCGCGCCCGTTGAACCTCAACGACGCCATCGACGGGTCGATCTTCATGGTGGAGCGCCTGCTGGGAGAGGCCGTCAAGCTCGACCTCATCTGCGCCGACGACCTCGGCCCCGTGGAGCTGGACCCGGGGCAGTTCGAGCAGGTGCTGATGAACCTCGTGATGAACGCGCGCGACGCCATGTCGAGCGGCGGCATGCTCACCCTGGTCACCGAAAACGTGGAGCTCGACGAGACGTTCTGTCAGCACCGCTCCGGCCTGCGACCCGGGCCCCACATCCACCTGCGCGTCAAGGACTCCGGCGTGGGGATGGTCGCAGACGTCCTGGCC
Source organism: uncultured Myxococcales bacterium (assembly GCA_964346625.1). Classification (GTDB taxonomy): domain Bacteria; phylum Myxococcota_A; class Polyangia; order HGW-17; family JAJRWW01; genus CAYFWA01. The sequence continues at coordinate 4,706 of CAYFWA010000392.1, read as the reverse complement.
CGAGCCTTCGACCCGTTTTTTTCCACCAAACCCCACGACAAGGCCAGCGGCCTCGGCTTGTCCACCGTTTACGGCATCGTGCGCCAACACGAAGGGTACATCGAGGCCAGCTCGGAACCCGGCTGGGGCACCACCATGGATCTGTACTTCCCCCGCGTCGCTGGACCCCCCGAGATCCTCTCGGCGCCGATCCCCCCCGAGCTACGCGGGCGCGGAGAGACCGTGCTGGTGGTGGAGGACGAGGGCGTGGTGCGGCAAGTGACCCGCCGCGCCCTCGAGCGACTCGGCTACCGCGTGCTGAGCGCCTCCCACGGCGCCGAGGCGCTCCGCGTGGCCAAGGAGCACGAGGGCGCGCTGGACCTGCTGCTCACCGACGTGGTGCTGCCTTTCATGAAGGGCCCGGAGGTGGCCGAGCGGCTGTGTGACCACCGGCCGCAGCTCAGGGTGCTTTTCATGTCCGGCTACACCGGTGACGTGCTGGCCGACCAGGGCATCCCAAAGGAGCGGCACGAGCTGCTGGCCAAGCCCTTCTCGCCCAAGACCCTGGCCAAGCGTCTCCGTCAGATCCTGGACGGCTGATGGCTCGCTAAGGCCCCGGTCACGAATAAGGTGTCCAGTTCAGGGCGCCGAGGCGCCCGGCTGGCAAGGCGCGACAAGATTTTTGTCGAAGGCGTACTTGCGGTACGTCGAAACAGAAATCGCCGGAGCAACGCAGCCAGGCGCGATTTAAGCCGTTCGCAGCAGACGCCAAGGGCGAAGCTCGAGTCAGAACTCGTAGCGCAGCCCCGCCCTGGTGGAGAGCTGATCCCGAGGCGCCACCGCCAGGGTCAGGGGCATGAGCTCCGCCCACAGCCCCCGCACGATCCGCAGGCCCACCACGCAGAAGTCCACGTGCACGGCGAGCCCGCGCTCGTGCATCTCGAAGGGCGGGTTGTGAAACAGGATCCCCAGCCGCGCCTGGTGCCGCAGCCGGAGCCAATCGCGTCGCATCGAGTAGAAGCCCACGTCCAAAAAAAACTCATAGAAGCCTCGGGCTCGCCACTTGCCCCAGGCCGGAGAGCCCACGCCCACGGCGAGCTCCAGCCAGCGGTAGCGCAGGCCCAGCCGACCGAAGGCGCTGCCCACCACCGGGGGCTCGTGGTGATGCCACCACCCCAGGCCCATCTCCAGCGCGAGGAACCAGCGCACCTTCGATCCGGCGCGCCCCCGGCGACGCTTGCCGGAGCGACCCCCCGGCTGCGCGTCGGGGGGTCGCTCCAACGCGGCCGGAGTGCCCGCTCGCGCCGGCGGTGTCTTCGGCGGTGTCTTCGGCCGGGTCTTGCTCCCTGCGCGGGGCGCCGCGGGGGAGGCGTCGCGCGTGGCGGGCGCCTCTCCCGGGGTTGCCTGCTCCGTGCGAGGGGTGGCGGGCGCCTCTCCCGGGGTTGCCTGCTCCGTGCGAGGGGCGGTGGGCGGCGCGGGTGGCGCGGGCGGCGCGGGCGGCGCCGACGGTGTAACGTCCGGGGGGACCGCGCGACGCGCGGGGGGCGCGGCTTGTGGACGAGACGAAGAACGCGCCGCGGACGACGGGGCCACGCCATCACGATGCGAAGCGGTGTCGGGCTCCGGGGGCGGGGCGGCCCACCGGGCGTAAACCTCCTCGACGCCGGAGCCCCCCACCAGCAGGACCGCCGCCAGCGCCAGCGTAAGCCGCCCCCACCCGGGGCGCGTCGTCCGTAGGGCTCGCGCGGGCGGCCGGCCGGGATCAATCCACGGAGAGCTCATAGCGGATCCCCAGCGCCAGCTCGTAGAAGGCCGGCCAACCGAAGCTCAAGGGCGCGATCTCGAGCCACCACCCCTCACCCAGCCGAATGAAGAGGTCGAGGGCATTCAGGCGAACGGTGGGCATGGGCAGCGCCGCCACCGGCGGAGGCCGCCGCCGGATGAGAAGATCGCTGACCACGCCCACCGCGATGCCGTGTCGCAGGCGGAAGGACTCGAGCCGCAGCGAATAGAACGACGCGCTCACGCCGAGTCCGAGCACCGTGCCCGGGATGTCGAACGGCTCTCCCAGCGCAACGCCGGCGTGCACGCCGAGCTCGAACCAGCGCACCTTGTAGCCGACGGACAGCTCCACGAAGGGCAAAACCTGGTGCTCGTCATCCCAGTTGATCACTGTCCATACCGGCCAGAGGCCCAGTCGCAGGCTCAGAAGCAGACGCTCGTCCCGGTCATTCGCTGCCCGCGCCGGGCGCTCTTTGCCGCGCGCGGCTCGGCGAGCCGGCGCGAGCGCGTCCTCCGGGGAATTCGCGGTCACGCCGGAGCCGGCCGGGCTCGGCGGCGGGCTCTCGGCCTGGACCTCCACCCCGCCTCCCCCCGCCAGCGCGACGCACAGCGCAAGCGTCAGCCCTAACCGACGGCTCAGAAGGATCGTTCGAACGCGAGCGTAAGTCCCGGTGTCGTTCATGCGGTGCAAGCCGATAGTTTCAAATGTCACCCCTTTCGTCAATCGTACACTGCAGGGTGGATGTCCCGTCCCCCCCTCGCTCCGAGAAAGCGCGGTTTTTCGAGGCTCACCCCTAATCATCGCGCTTCGCGCCGCTGCGGGTAAGGGCTCGCGCAAGAATAACTTCGGCATTCGGCCGCTCCACCCGCAGTCCCATCCGGCAGCTCCACCCGCAGTCCCATCCGTCATTCCCATCCGGCAGCTCCACCCGCAGTCCCATCCGTCATTCCCATCCGGCAGCTCCATCCACGGTGTACAGATGATATACTCGCCTCAGATTAGGACATTCGTGTCGCGGTCCGACGAAAAAAGCGAGCTCGGTACGCCTGGCTGTGGGTCGGACGACAGGCCATGGAGGCCGACCGGCCCCGGTGATGGCACGCGCTGACGCCACCCTGGGAGATCGGAAGCGAGGGCGCCCGACGTTGGCGCGAAACCTGCATCAAACGGGCGCAAAGACAACGCGTTCGAACTGTCACCAAGGAGATCATCATGCGAGCCTGGCGCCTATGGCACGCTTTCCTTGCCGCCTTCGCCCTCATCGGCCTGTCCGCGAGCCACGCCCGCGCGGACGGCATGCCGTTCCCCAAAAAGACCGCCTCGTCCCTCGAGGTGCGCGCCACCGCCCAGCGGGCGCTGGTCTGGCTGCGCCTGGGGAGCTGGGAGGTTCACATCCAGCCGGTGTTCGCCCGCGAGCCGGGGCGGGCCGCGTGGGTGGTCCCCTTCCCGGTGCGCCCCACCATCGAGCCGTCGAGCGTGGAGCTTTTCCACCAGCTCGAGCTGATCACCGCGCCGGTGTTCTTCGAGTACTGCATCCCCTGGGATGAAAAAGAGGAGGGCTGCGGCGCAGGCACCGCGGGCGACTCCCAGAAAGGCGGAGAAAAGAGCAGCGCTGGCTCGCAGGTCGCCGTCTGGGAGACCGGGCAGGTGGGCCAGCTCGACTACTCGGTGCTGTCCGCGACCCAGGGCGACGATCTCGTGGGCTGGCTCGACCAGGAGGGCTACGCGGTGAGCAGCGCGGCGGCCAGCGCCATCGCCGACTACGAGACCGAGGACCAGTACTTCTTCGTGGCGTCGGTCTCTGAGGACGCCGACCCCAGCAAACCCATCGACCCGGTGCGCTTCGTGCTGGACGCCACCCACGCCATGTACCCCCTGCGGCTCACCGGGCAGGTGGTCACCGCCGAAGAGCCGCTGGATTTGACCCTGTGGGTAGCGTTCCCGGACACGGACGACCAGGGCTACGCGCCGGCGAGCCACCCCTTCGAGCTGTTCGACGCGAACCCCACCGACGGCGCCGCGTATCAAGCCGCGCTGGACGCCGCCTTCGCGGATAATCCCAGTGACACGTTGCAGCTCCTGTTCGGTCGCTCCAACCTCGAGCACGACATCTTCTCGCGCAGCCGCTGCTACCACGACCCGTACTACTGGACACCCATGTGCGCAGGCTACGAGGAGCTCGGCGTGGAGGCGCCGCCCGCCTGGTGCGAGGCGCTGCAGGAGATGGCCGACCGCGGAGTGTACCTGTACCGCTACCAGGGCCGCCTGGACGCTCCGGCCATGGCGCTCGACCTGATGCTCGAGCGCTTCGCCCTGGCCGACATCGGCGAGCGCGACCGGGCCTACTTCCACCGCACCGACACGTGCAACGATCCCGAGGAGCCCTACGTCGGCTGCGCCGTGGGCGCGATGATCGAGCGTTTGTCGCTCCCGCTGTGGTTCCTGGGGCTGGTCCTGCTCACCCTCGCGCTGCTGGCCCGCCGCCGGCGCCGCGGCTGAGTCCCGCCCCCACGCCGTCCGCGCCGCTCGCGCCGGCCCCGGGTGCCCTTCTTCTCCACCACCCTGTGGCAGCGCAAAAAAACGCCCAGCGCCTGCTGCTGGTGCGCACCGGCGCGGGTCGCTGCGTGGAGGCCGAGCTCTGGGTGGACCGCGGGATCCCCCGAGTCCGCCCGGTGGGGGCCCTCGCCGGCCTGCTGGGGGCGCTGCGTTCCGGCAAGCCGCCCACGGTGCCCCCGGTGGCCTGGTTGCGCGCCAACGCCCGGCTCTACGCCGCCACCGGGCGCCCCCTCGGGCGCGTCCGGGCCCGCGCGGTGCCGGTGGGGGACCGCGGCTCCGAGCCCGCGGGTGCCCGGGCCGGCGCCCACCCTCCCCCGCGCGGTGCCCGAGGCCACCTTAGGGCTCGCGCAAGAATAACTTCGGCATTCGGCCGCCGATCCATCAATTC
>CAYFWA010000391.1:1458-6609 GCA_964346625.1 uncultured Myxococcales bacterium | reverse complement strand
CGGTACGTGAAGCGTCCGCCTCCTCCGGGCGTCCGGGTCTGACGCCGACGCGCCCCCCTCATCCGCGCCGTGGTCACCTCCCTGCGAGCCCTGACCCTCGGGCCTTCGCAACCCATCGCCGCGCCCCGAGCACTCATCGCCTTGTGGGCCCTCGAGCCCCACCGTCCCCGGCGGTGGCACCGCAGGCACCCGAGGGCGCGCGGCCGATCCAGCGTCGACGCGGTCCGCCCCCGTCGCCTCGTTTCCCGTCGCCTCGTTTCCCGTCGCCTCGTTTCCCGTCGCCTCGTTTCCCGTCGCCTCCTCCACCGACTGCCGTACCAACGCCTGCAGCTCCCGCACCGACACGTCCTGGGCGAGCTGGATCCACGCAGCTTCCGTTTCCGTTTCCGAGCCGGTTTCGGGTTCTGGCGTCGGTTCCGCGGAAACCCGCCCCAGCACCGGCCCGAGAGTCACCGCCTTACGAGGGGACAACGCGCCCCGGGCCACCGCTCGTGACACCGCAGGCGACCGCTCCGCCAGGCGGGTGAGCTGACGCAGGGTCTGGGCGCTGCGCCGCCCGATCCCGAGCCGCTCTTTGGCGTAATCATCGATACTCGAGAATCCGAGATCTATCTCCCTACCTTTTTGATGCAATTTATGAAGGATACGCCCAAGGAACAGATCCGTGACGGCCCGGCTCCGCGCCGAAACCCGGAGCCGCGCGTCCAAAAACGGGACAATCTCCAGACGGTCCTCATATCCGTCTAGAACCTCGTATTCCCAGATATCGAGCAACCCGAGCTTCCGCGCCGATCGAGTCTCGGGTGGGGCCGGCAGACGCGCCGCATCCGGATTTTGCCGCATCCATCCAATCTATCATATGCTCAGATACCATCAAGCATTAAATTCTCTTTTATTGATTATTTTTTATCGCTCTTTTTGCGGCAGCAACGGAATCCTGGACGTCGAGTGTGCGCAGCAGCCGCGCGCGGCAGGGCGCGGTTACGGGCAGTCATCAGGAAAAGTGCCCTCGAGGCGGTGGGGAACCCCCGGCGTCGGGCGCTCAGAAACGCGGAAGCAGCCGGGCGCGGCGCAGCGCTGCGAGGGATTCAATGATCTCGTCGGACGAGCCGGCCCCAGCGACGATGAGCCGTTCGAGCCGCCGGCGGGTCTGCGGGGTCCAGCCCGGGCCAGCCCGCTCAACCCGGTTCGGGGCGGCCGGCGGCGACGCGGGCGCCGCGCGACGCGGGGGGCCCGCAGCGTGGGGCACGGGGGGCCGCAGGAAGACGCGCCGGCGCTCGCGATCAGCGAGAGCGAGAGCGACAGGGCGAAGCGGACCACGCGGCCTCAGGGCTCGTGCAACCATGACTTCGGCATTCGGCTGCCGATCCATCCCGGCCCGCGGCGGCTTCTGTTGTCGCCCACTCAACCTCAGTGGCGCCGTTGAGATGCCGACGCGTCCCCCCACGGCGCCCGACGGTGGTCGGCGACGGCTCGCAGGTCCTCTGGGGTAAAATTTGCGGCTCGCCGTAACTGTCGTGACGCCCCACCTCTTGCCGCAAACCGCCCCGGAAATTCGACAAGAGCCTGAGTCCGCCTGAGGGGTACGGGCGCCTCTGAAGTCGGCGTGTAAGCCGACGAGGAGGAGCCATGACGAAAGCTCAACGTGCGAAGTCGAAGAAGGGACGAGGGAAGACCCAGAGCCCGCGAAAGAAGGCAGGCGCGAAACGCCGGAGCAGAGGCGGCAGCAAGAGCAAGAGCTCGCGCCGCGGTCGCCGCTACAGCGCGGAGCAGCGCACCGAGGCGCTGAAGCTGATCGCGGCGGGCATGAGTCGCCGTCAGGTGGCCGAGACCATTGGCGCGACCACCGAGACGTTACGGCTGTGGGTAAAGCAGGCCGAGAGGCAGGGCACGATGCCTTCGCCTAGTGCCGCGGCGGTGGCGACGGAGAAGACGAAGGGCGCCACCACGACGCCGGTTGGCGCAGGCGCATCCGATGGCGCCGCGGCGCCCGCTCAGGGCAGTGGTAGTAGCGGGGCGGTGGCGGTGGCCGAGGGGCGCTCGCCCTACGCGCCCCATGATCCTGGTCAGGGGTTGGCGCCCGAGGAGCAGCAGGCCATCTTGGAGGTCAAGCGTCGGCACCCGTCCATGGGTCCGGCGCAGATCCGCGCGCAGCTCAAGCGGCACAAGGGCTGGCGGCTGGCGGTCAAGGCCATCGCCCGGGTGCTGGTGCAAAACGGCTACGAGCTGGTGCATCGCGGCTCGCGGCCCCAGGGGGCCTCGGACCACCGCTTCGAGGCGCCGCGGCCCAACGCGCTGTGGCAGGCGGACTTCGCCACGCTGCGGCTGCCCGACGAGAAGCTGCAGCTGCTGGTGCTCATCGACGACTTCAGCCGATTCTGTGTGGGGCACGCTGTGTGCGACAGCCAGCGCTCGTCGGTGGTCAGCGCGACTTTGCGCGCGGCCATGGCGCGCTACGGCAAGCCCGAGCGGCTGCGCACCGACCGCGGCAGCGCCTTCGTGGCCAAGAGTCGCGACGACGACTTCGCTCGGGTGCTGGAGGCCGAGCTCATCGACCACCACGTCGGGCGGTCCTACCACCCGCAGGGCGGCGGCAAGGTGGAGTCGCTCATCGGCACCGTCCGCCGCGAGCTGTGGGACGTCGAGGAGTTCGCCACGCGTGAGCAGGCCGAGGCGCGCATCGCCACCTGGCTCACCGACTACAACCACCAGCGCGCACACATGGGCATCGACGGCCTCACCCCGGCGGACCGCTACTTCGGCCGGGCAGACCAGGTGCTGGCCGCCATCGACGCGGCCTCGCGTAACCGCCAGGGCAGCATCGCCCAGCGCCTTTGCGCCGGCGCCCCGGTGGAGGAGGTCCTCGGCCTGCAGCGTCGCGCTCCGCTCGAGGTCCTGCGCCTCGTGCTTTCCGACGGACACCTCGAGCTGCGCTTCCTCGGCGCACGCGTCGTGCTCGGCCCCGTCCTGCTCTGATCACGATTCCCGCTCAAGGGTGGTGGAGAAGGCGGTAGCCTCAAGCTGCTTACTTCCATCAACCACCACCAACTACACCGGAGTCCGGATCGCACGATTCCACCCTCGATGCCAAGCAAAATCCTCGCCCTGGTCTGCCTGACCATCGTCAGGCGCTTTCGCCCGGCCTGGCTCGCGGTGTCCGTAGGCGACGCCGCGCGCGAGGTCGACGTCAACCCCGAGCGTGTCAGCCGCCTGTCTGTCAAGGCCCAGGCTGCCTTCGAGCGGGGGCACGCTCCGCTCGTGCGCCGAGGCCGGCCGCCGAAGGACCGTCAGGCCAACGCGCAGGCGCAGCACCTGGCGGTCACTCGAGCGCTGCTGGGCATCGCGACCCGCCTGCTCGCACACATCTCCTGGCGCAAGCCCGCGGTCCGGGCACTCGTCGTCGGCGCCTACCGCCGGCTTCAAAAGGAGCACCCGAAGCTAACCCAGAAGGACTTCTGCGAGGCGCTGTCTCTCTCGTCGCGCACCCTGCGCCACTGGCTCGCCCACCCCGCTCCCGAGACTCCGACGTCCGCCTCGCCCGTGGCGCCTTCCCCGCCTCCGAAGACCCCGCGCAAGCGTCCACCCCGGCGCAACCGCTTCGGCTTCGACGTCGTATTGCCCGAGACCCAGCTCGCGGCCGACACCACCGACCTGTCAGCCTTCGACTGCCCGCTCAAGCTCATCGCCACCCAGGACGTCGGGGGCCGCGACCAGGATCTGCTCCAGTCCGTCGTCATCGACGACCACGAGAGCGCCGAGCACGTCGTCCAGGCCTTCACCGAAGCCATCGACGGCCGCGAGGGCTTCCAGACCATCGTCGACCAGGGCACGCCCTACATGGCGCAGGCCACAAGGGAAGCCCTCGATGACCTCGGCGCCGAGCACGCACCACAGGTCGAGGGAACACCCACCGACAAGGCCACCATCGAGCGCGCCTTCGAAACCGCCAAGTCCATCGCCGGCCCACTGCTCGCCCTCACCGACCGTCTCGCGCACAAGCTCCCCGCCCTGCGAAACACCCGGCTCGCCATCGCGTTGTCCTCCTTGCTCATCACCGCCCTGCTCAGGGCCTACCAGGCCGGCGCCAGGGCCCACAGACGCGCCCACGTGCAGCGACATGGGCTCAACCGCGAGGAACTGCTCGACGTCGCCGAGCAGCACCGGGAGCGCTCGCGCGCCGAGGACCGATCCAGGCGCTTGCTGCTCGAAGCCCTCCACGACGCCTACGACATCGAGCGCCCCAGGACGCGATTCGTTCGCAGCCTGCGCCGCTACCCGCTCGTCGTGCTGCAACGCGCCGAACGCGCTTTCCGCAGCCAGGCCCACCGCGACGACATCCGAGACCAGGCCAGCTACTTCCACGCCATCGCCCGCAACATCCACGACGACTACCGCGCCGAGCAGGCACGAACACGGCACAACCGGGAGGCGTGCAAGCGCATACAGGCCCAGCTGGATGAGCACGACGCCCAGCGCCAAGCTCGACACGAGGCTCCCGATGCGTGGCTTCGACAAGCACTCGAGGCGTTGGCTGCCCAGTGGCAGCCCGGATCACGAACGCTGCTCTACGGCGGCGCCGGTCTCGGGCGGTGCTGGCTCATCGACGCCATCGCGTCGCTCGAAAAGCGCCATGGTCGAACGGCAACCAGGGACCTTTCCGACGGCGCCTTCAGGTCCTTCTCGGCCCACTTCGCCGACCGAATCGGGCCGGACGGCCTGGTCGCGATCCACGCCCTGCTCGATGAGCACCTGCCACCGCTCCCCCAAGACGAAGAACAATCTCGTTGCACTCACGACTTTGCCGCCGATATACTCGAGAGCACCGGGCTAAAACGGCGCCCGGACCCCGATGGTGCATTGTCGAATTTGCCGGCAAGACCTGGGGGATCATGACACGTAACGCCGAGGCTCTCCGAGCGCGATTCTGCCTCTAACCCTGGGGTAAAGTTGTTCTCGCGACGCCGATTACGCGTGTATCTTTGGACTGTTGCCAACAGCGCAAATGGCTCGGATGGGGGAGCTGTGGGGACGGAGCGGTGGGGACGGATCTCGAATTCTTCAATTCGAGGGCATGCCAGCGGAGGGACGGAGCTGTGCGGAGCGGTGGGGACGGATCTCGAATTCTTCAATTCGAGGGCATGCCAGCGGAGG
>CAYFWA010000391.1:0-1358 GCA_964346625.1 uncultured Myxococcales bacterium | reverse complement strand
GACGGAGCTGTGGGGAGCGGTGGGGACGGATCTCGAATTCTTCAATTCGAGGGCATGCCAGCGGAGTAGCCACGGTCAACTCTCCGGCTCGTGTCAAGAAAAGGGAATGATAATGGGCTCTTGCTGTGCGTTGGAATATTCTGGTGTCACGGGAATTGAAGAATTCGAGATCCGTCCCCAGGTGCATCCCCCAGGGGTTGAACAGAAACAGCGCGGCCGCGATGCGCCCCACCCAGGGGCTGCCCAGCCGTCGGCCGAGCCACAAGAGCAGCGCGACATCCACCGTGAGGAAGGCGAAGGACAGCACGCGCGACACCGCGGGCAGCTCCAGCCCCAGCGCGGAGAAGGCCGACAGCACCAGGGTATAGAGCGGCGTGGTGGAGACCTGCAGTGCCTCGCCGGGGTTGAACACCAGGCCCCGCCCCTGGGCCAGGTTCTGCGCCACGGCGTAGGTGATGAAGCTGTCGTCGAAGCCGTAGCCGGCCATGAAGTGGTGATACAGCGCGTACACCACGACGGCGGTCAGCATCAGGAGGCCGTCGAGCACCGGGTAGCGTTCGAGCCGGTGCCTCATCCTGCGTCCCATCCTGCGCAGGGAGGTCGAACCGGTCGTCGCGCTGTGGGGCGTTGATCCCATGGCTTCCCCGGGGCGGGCGAGCGCCCGTGAATCCCGGGGTTTTTCGTAGCGCAGCGCCCGGCCTTCAGGCAAGGCCATTCGGGCAAGGCCATTCGTGGGAGCGGTCGGGGTGGTGGTCTACCAGCGGTAGACCAGTGGTAGTCCAGCGGTCTGCCAGCGGTCTGCCAGCGGTCTGCCAGCGGTCTGCCAGCGGTCTGCCAGCGGTCTGCCGGTGGTCTACCAGATGGACAGGAGCTGGCGGAGCCACCCGCCGCGCTGTAGCCGCTGCGCCCGCTTGCGGGCGCGTAGCTGCCGCGACGGGGTGTCCTCGAGGTCCCAGAAGGAGTCCACGCCACCGTCTTCGGCCTCGTAGCTGGCGAAGAACTCCTCGTCGGCGCTGTCGAAGGCCGGCGTGGGCGGCTTCTCCGCGGGAGCGGGGGTCGCGGCTGCGCGTTGGGCCGCGGCAGGTGCCGCGGTCCTTGCGGTCGGCTCCTGCTCGATGGGGGCGGGAGGGCCGAGACGGAGGGTGTTGGCCATGGCCATGGGGTGCGTGGCCTGCGCCTCGGGGAGCGGTGGCGTATCCGCAGGCGTCGGGAGGATGGTCTCCGCGGCGGGACCACGCGAGGTGGTGGTAGTCACGGGCGGGGTCGCGAGGCGGAGGGTGCTCGCCAGGGCCATGGGCGTGCTCGCGGGCGCCCCGTGCGTGCTTGCGGGCACCTGGGATGTGCTCGCGGGCGCCCCG
>CAYFWA010000390.1:0-6612 GCA_964346625.1 uncultured Myxococcales bacterium | reverse complement strand
AGGCGGACGTGGTCGCGCGCTGCGCCGCGCGACTCATCGGGCGCTTTTGAGCGATTCCACGGGAAATCGGGGCCCTCGTCCGGAACCCTCTTGGCTTTTTCGCTGAAATTTCGTATGATTCGAGACATGCGACGGATGCCGTGATCCCCCGTGCCCCTGCGGGCAGCTCGGGGCACATGCGGAGGGTTGACCATGGCCACGTGGGAAGAGATCCGAACCTATATGCGCGCACGGTATCGGCTCCTCGAAGAGGACGATGACCATGTGGCCCTGCTGTTCGGATTCGACGACAACCGGCGGCATTCCATCACGATCAAGCAGTTCGAGGCCATGGACCGACAGTGGCTGCTGTTCGAGGCGCGGGTGTGCCGCAAGGAGCTCATGGAGACCGAGCGAGCGCTCAAGCTCAACGGTAAGTCGGTGATCGGCTACCTCGCCCTGGACCGGGACGGGTTCTACGTGATGCGCCACACCGCGCTGCTGTCCACGCTGGATCCGGACGAGCTGGTGGTGCCCATGCACGTGCTCGTGAAGGTGGCCGACAAGTTGGAAGAAGAGCTCACGGGATCGGATATCTGGTGACCGCACGCTCTGAGAAATCCGAGAAGCCAGCCCGGGTGACCCGTCGGCAGGACGCGGAGCTCGAGCTGTATCAGGCCATCACGCAGGAGCTCCTGTCCACGCTGCACCTGGAGGAGCTGCTGTGGAAGGTGGTGCGGGTGGTGGCCCGGCGCCTGGGCTTCGACTTCGTCTGCGTGGCGCTGTTCCAAAACGAGCGGGAGCTGCTGTTTCGCGCCGCCCACGGCGGGGGCAAGGACGAGGAGCGCCTGTATCAGGAGCGTGCGCGGGATCTCACGCTCCCGGTGGACACGGGGCTCACCGGGCGGGCCGTGCACACCGGCCAGACCGTGCTGGCGAGCGATGTCAGCACGGACCCGGACTACGTGGCGGTGGACTTCCTGCCCGACACCCGCTCCGAGCTCTGCGTGCCGGTGAGCCGCGGGGGGCGCGTGCTGGGGGTCATCGACGCGCAGTCCGCCCACGTGGACGCCTTCGACGAGACGGTGGTGCAGCAGCTCGAGCGGGTGGCGTCGCTGGTGGGGCTCGCCATCGACAACGCCACAGCCCACGAGCGGCTGGAAAAGCGCAACCAGCAGCTCCAGCTCTCCGAGGCCGTGTCGCGCATCGCCGTGGGCGCGGTGGACGTACAGGATCTGGCGAGCCGGGTGTCGGTGAAGCTGCGCGAGCACGTGGGCGTGGAGTACGTCGGCGTGAGCCGGTTCAACGCGCGAGACGGAGCGCTGGAGCTCGCGGGCTCGGCGGCGGAGCCGGGCTTTCTGGACACGCCCAAGCGACGCTGGCGGCTGGGCGAGGGGCTGCTGGGGCGGGTGGGACGCACCCGCTGCACCCTGGTGTTCGACGCGGCGGTGGAGGCGACCCGCGACGACGCCCTGTCGCCCCAGAGCCAGAGCGAGATCGCCGTGCCCCTCACCAGCGCGGGCAAGGTGGTGGGGGGGCTGCACCTGGCCAGCCGGGAGCCGGGGTTCTTCGAGCCCACCGACGCCCAGGTCCTCGAGGCGGTGGCCGGGCCCATCGCCCACGCTTTGGCCAACGCCGTGGCCATGGATCGGCTGGAGCAGCTCCGCAGCGAGCTCAGCGGCATGATCGTGCATGATCTGCGCAACCCCCTGATGGTGGTGCTCACCGCCCTGCGGGTGCTCGAGCGGGTCCCGGGCGTCCAGGAGGACGCGCGCTGCCAGCGCTACCTGCGCAACGCAGGGGTGGCCGGCGACGAGGTGCTACGGATGGTCGGCAGCCTGCTCGACCTGCAGAAGCTCGAGTCGGGAGAGCTGTCGCTGCAGTGCTCCGAGTTTTCCCTGGCGGACGTGGTTCAGCGCGTGGTGGTCAACCACCGCATCCTGGCCGAGGTGGAGGAGGTGGAGCTGAGCCAGCAGATCGACGCCGAGGTGCCCGCCGTCACCGCGGATCTGGATCTGGTGCTGCGCGCGGTGGAAAACCTCGTGGGCAACGCCGTGAAGTTCACCCCCTCCGGCGGTGAGGTGCGGGTGGCGGTGCGCCGGGCGCATCCCGAGGAGCTGGCGGCGTGGCGCCTGGGGGTCCCCGAAGGGGTGCTGGTGGAGGTGGTGGACTCGGGCGACGGCATCCCCGCCGAAGACCAGGAGCGCATCTTCGAGAAGTTCGGCGTGGTGGAGTCGCGCAAACGCCGCGTCAAGGTCTCCACCGGGCTCGGCCTCGCCATGTGCAAGCTGGTGGTCACCACCCACGGCGGCCGGATCTGGGTGGACAGCGAGGTGGGCAAGGGTGCCCGGTTCGCCTTCATCCTGCCGGTGAAACCGGCGGAGGCGAGCTCGGTGGACGCCCCGGAGACGAAGTCGGTGGGCACCGGGGAGCACGAGGGGCGTTCTTCCCTCGAGGCGAGCTCGGCGGACGCCGAGGGGTAAGGCGCCAGCGCGCGGTCGGTCCCCCACCCGCGGTCGGTCCCCCACCCGCGGTCGGTCCCCCACCCGCGCTCAGTCCCCCGCCCAGCGGAACGACTCCATGGTCTGGACCTCGTCGAACTCCGGCGTAAAGCCGGTGCTCTCGCGAAACGGCTCGTCGCTGACCACGATGGGGTACTTGATGTGGCTGATGGCCCCCGAGGGGAGGTTCGGGAACCCGAAGCGCCCGAGCGCGTAGGGGTAGACCAGGTCGGGGATGGGCACCTGCCGCCGCCCGGTGACCCGGCACAGCAGGCTCAGGGGCACGGGCTGCGGCCCGCCGACGTTGAACACGCCCCGGAGGGTGTTTTCCAGCGCCGCCACGATGGCCCGGGCGGCGTCCTGCTCGTGCATGAACTGAAACAGCGGGTCGAAGCCGAGTACCGTGGGTACGTTGGGGCCGCGCAAATAGCGCATCAGGGTGCCGGCCCGCGACGGCCCCAGGGAGTAGACCACCCGCAGCACCGCGGTGGTGATCTCGGGGTAACGCCACAGCCCCGACCCGGCGTACAGGTCGGCGGCCACCAGGTCCGCCAGGTCCGGGAAGGTGGACACCGCCATGGGCGGGTCCTGCTCGGTGCGATACAGCGGGGTGTCCGCCGCCGCGCCGTAGACCGTGTGGCGGCCCACGAAGATGATCTGCTTCACGCCGAAGCGGTGGCCGTAGTCGAACACCGAGCGGGTGCCGCCGAGGTTGATGCGGTAGCGCTCCTCCTTGCCCGCACCCCAATGGGTCACCGTGGCCATGTGGATCACCGCCTCGGGGCGCTCGGTGCGAAACACGTCCTCGGCGGGGCGCTTGCGGGTGTCGGCGTGGAAGACCTGGATGGATCGCGGCGCGTCCGGCCAGGGCCGGCGATCCACGCCGAGGACCCGGTGGTCGCGCTGCTCCAGCAGCCGCGCCACGTTGCGCCCCATGGTGCCCGCGATGCCCGTGATCAGGACCTTCATTGGGAAATGCCCTCCCCGGGGAAGTCGTCCTCGTTGACGTCGCCGATGGGCGCCAGCCGTCCCAGCCGCCGCCGGCGGAGCTGACGGCCCTTGTCGATGAGGCGCACGATCTCGTCGCGCACCGTCTGCACGTACTCCTGGATCACGGTGTCGGCCTCCTGGCCGTTGCCGTCGAAGGTCATGGGCTCGCCGAAGTAGATGGTGCAGGCCACCGGCATGGGCAGCGGCAGCCCGTAGCCGGTCACCGGCACGTAGGGCGTCCCCAGCAGCCGCGCCAGGGAGTTCCAGTGGTACTTGACCGGGATCGCCTCCTCGCCGCCGATGAAGGCCAGCGGCACGATGGGGGTTTGGGTCTGCAGCGCCAGGCGCATGAACCCCGTGCCGAAGTCCACGAGCTGATAGCGTTGGTCGTAGAGCTTCGCCGTACCGCGGGCCCCCTCGGGGAACACCATCAGCATGCGCTCGGCCTCGAGCAGCCCCACCGCGTGCTCGGGCAGCCCGGTGAACTGGCCCACCCGGCTGAACCAGGTGGAGAGAAACGGCATCTGATTGGCGAACTTCTCCACCATGCCGTGGGCCAACCGCGGCGGCTCCTTGTCCAGGATCAGCGAGGCCAGCAGCATGCCCCCGTCCACCGGCAGCCCCCCCGAGTGGTTGCCCACCGTCATGGCCCGCCCCCGATCCGGGACCCGGTCGATGTGGTGGACCTTCACCCGGAAGTAGCTCCGATACAGGAACTTGAGCATGGTGAAAAAGTGGATCAGGTGCTTGCGGGACACCCCGAAGCGATCGATTCCGTAGGAGTTGAAGCCCAGCTCCAACCGCTCGATCCGTTCGACGACCTCGGGATCCTCGAGAAAGTGCATCGCCACGTTCATCTTCCGGGAGGTGAGCCCCCGACGCTCGTCTGCGCCGGGGCGGCGTCCCACACCGTAGACCGCAGGATAACAACCCGCTCCGCCCGGGGCAACGTGACTGTGGGGGCGGTCGAGGCGAGACGCCACCGAGGGGCGTCACCGGAGACGAAGGGACGGATCGCCCAAGCGGGATCTACGGCGCCACGGCGTCAGCACCCGGTCTCGTCGGAGCAGTCCCCGCAGTCGTTGAACCCGTCGCACTCCCACTCGGCGTAGATGCAGTAGTCGCTGTTTTCGCAACGGATCTCACCGGCAGGGCAGGGGGCGCAGTAGGCCTCGTCCGAGGCGTCGGGGCAGTCCTCGGCGCCGTCGCACACCCACCGCAGGTCCACCAGGTCGGTCTCGTTGTCGCACAGAAACCCGGTGTACTCCACGCAGGAGGCGCACAGCTCGGCGTCCTCGTCCGAGCCGTCGCCACAGTCCAGCTCGTCGTCGCAGACGAACAGCTCCGAGATGCAGGCCCCGTCGTCGCACTGCCAGTCCCCGATGTCGCACCCCCCGTCGCACAAAGATGGGCGCTCGTCCGACCCGTCGGCGCAGTGGTCCGTGCCGTCGCAGGTCTGCACGCTGGGGATGCAGGTTCCGTCGCCGCAGTCGAACTCCTGCGCAGAGCAGCTCGAGCACAGCGAGGCGTACTCGTCCGAGCCGTCCAGGCAGTCCTCGAGCCCGTCGCACACCTCGGACGGCGGGATGCAGTCCCCGCTGCCGCATTCGAACTCGGTGGCCAGACACCCCTGCTCGCAATCCTCGGGGCAGTTGATCTCGTTTTCCCCCGCATCGCACCAGGCGTCACCGCAAAACGGCGACGAGGTGTCGTCGGAGACGACGCAGGTCGCGGCGGTACCCAGCGTCAAGATGCCAATCACGCCGAGCATCCAGCGGGCTGTCCACATGGCTTCGACCTCCCTGGGACGGTCCCGGTGAAGGGACCGCCACCTTTCCTCTCCTATTTTGCCCTGATCGGCAAAATCTGTCCACTGGGTGACCGCGGGCGTAGGTCAGATGGTCCCGGCGAGCTGACCACAGGCCGCGGCGATGTCTCCGCCGCGGCTCAGTCGCTGCACCACGGTGTAGCCGGCGCGGCGCACCGGCTCGCAAAACGCGGCGACCCGTTCGGCCGTCGGGGGCCGGTAGGCGCAGCCCTCGATGGGGTTGAAGGCGATGACGTTGAGCTTGCTGGGGATGCCCGCCACCAGGCGGGTCAGCCGCCGGGCGTCGGCGTCTGAGTCGTTTTCCCCGGCGATGAGCACGTACTCCCAGGTCACCCGGCGTCGCCTTTCGAGGGGATAGGCCCGCACGGCCTCGAGCAGCCGCTCCAGGGGGTTGTGGCGGGCGATGGGCATGAGGCGGGCCCGGGTCTGACCGGTGGTGGCGTTGAGCGACACCGCCAGGTTCACCTGCACCGGCGCCCGGGCCAGCCGCTGCAGGCCGGACACCAGGCCCACGGTGGAGACGGTGATGCGCCGCGACGACAGGTTGGTGCCCAGCGGGTGCATCAGCAGCTCCAGCGAGCCCACCACGTTGTGCAGGTTGGCCAGTGGCTCCCCCATGCCCATGTAGACCACGTTGGAGATGCGCCGCGCGTCGCCCCGCGCGGCCATCCAGGCCCGGATGGCGTAGAGCTGATCGGCGATCTCCCCGGCGGTGAGGTTGCGCCCCAGCCCCAGCCGGGCCGTGGCGCAGAAGCGGCACCCCATGGCGCAGCCCACCTGGCTCGACACGCACACGCTCACCTTGCCCGCGGTTGGTGTGCCTCCACGCTGAGCGTCCCCGCCCCCCTCGCCTGCGTACCTGCCGGCTGAGCCCCCCTGCTCAGCCGCGCGCTGCTCAGCACGCTCTTCGGCGCGCTCCTCGGGCATCAGCACGCTCTCCACCACGCGGCCGTCGGCGGTGCGGAAGGCCAGCTTGGTGCTCCCGTCGCGCGAGGTGCGGGCGTTCGCCACGGTGAGCCCGTCGAGCCGCGCTTCGCGGGCCAGCCGGGCCCGCAGCTTGCGCGACACGTCGGTCATCTGCTCGAAGCCCCGCGCCCCCCGCGCGTGGATCCAGCGAAAGAGCTGATCGGCGCGAAAGCGCGACTCGCCCAGGTCCCGCACGAAGTCCTCGAGCGCGCCATGCGAGAGGCTGCGTAGATCCGGCCGCGGATCGGCGCCCGCGCCGCCGGGCGTGCGGCGGGAGGGATCGGCGCCGGAGTCGGCGCCCGCGCCGTCGGGCGTACGGTGGGTGGGATTGGAGCCGGAGCCGGAGCC
>CAYFWA010000389.1:0-6613 GCA_964346625.1 uncultured Myxococcales bacterium | reverse complement strand
TTCGCGGCCGGGTTCTTCGCGGCCGGGTTCTTCGCGGCCGGGTTCTTCGCGGCCGCCGAGCGCGGCAGCCACTTTTTGGCCGCCTGGTGCGGATCGTCCACCAGCGCCTCGCCCTTGGCGGCCTCGCCCTTGGCGGCCTTGCCCTGGGTGGCCTTGCCCGCGGGCGCGTCCGAGTTGCTGGCGCCACGCTCCTTGTCGCAGCCCGAGCCGGCGAGGGCCACCGTGGCGGCGAGCAAAGCGGCGAGCAAGGCGGCGAGCAAGGCGGTGAGCAAGACGGTGAGAAAAAGCGACGGCAGGGTCTCGGTGAGCGGCTTACGCATGGATTCTCCTTGAAGGTGGCCTAAGGGCTCGCGCAAGAATAACTTCGGCATTCGGCCGCCGATCCATCAATTCTGTCTGCGTCGCTCGTCGGTTAAATACGTCCATGTATTTGCCCTCCTCGCTTCTTGACAGAATTGCGCCTCGGCGCCCTCTGTGCGTCGAACTTATTCTTGCGCGAGCCCTAAGGGTCCTGATCAGAATTAGATTCGACAAGTTGACGCGCGAGGCGGGTAGCTTCTCAATAACCCCAAACAGATGGAACGCCCGAAAAACCAGCACCGATCAATTTCAATCACTTGCGAGAAAAAAGATATCGGGTTGCCCAAACTTATTGAGAAGTTACCCCCTTCAGACGCAAACCCTTCAAAATCCCCTGTAAAAATCCGAAAAACAAAAAAACCATCTCTAGAAAGTGCTTGCTTTCGGATCGAAACCGTCAAAAATCCCTGGACCCGTCCCGAAAACATGTTCTATGTTTCGGCGCGACCGGTAAAGCTCCGTTTCGATGAAACGCTACCCGAAACCTCAGCAACGCTATCCGATGCTCCATGAAAGGAAGGTGGGAACGATGCACCCCAAGGCGCTCGTGACGACCCTGTGCACCCTGTGTACCCTGTCTGTCCTGCTGTTCGCGGGCCCGGCTCACGCCCGCGGAGAGGGGGTGCGTTGGTATCGAGGGCTGCAGGGCCCCGCGCAGCCCGGCTCGGCCGAGGAGGTGGCGCGCGCCTACGTTGCCAAGCGCGCCGCCCGGCTGGGGCTCGAGCGGGTGGAGCTCGCCGAGCAGGCCCGGGTGCTGCCCTGGCGCGACCACCGCGTGGTGCGCATCCCCCAGAGCTTCGAGGGGCTGCCGGTGTTCAACCGCATCGTCATCGTCCGGGTGGATCCCCGGGGGCGGGTGCAGACCGTCACCACCAACGCTCGGGCCGACATCGACGTGGTGACCCGGCCGGCGGTGCCCGCCGCCAAGGCGCTGCGGATCGCCGCCCGGATCTGGGGCGTGTCGGACCTGAGCGCGGCGCGGGCCACGCTGGGCATCCAGCCCCGCGGCCGGCACGGGACCTTGATCTGGCGCGTGGACGGGGCCGTGGGACTGCGGGGCACGCGAACCTTCGTGGACGCCATCAGCGGGGAGGTGCTGCACCGCTTTTGGCGGGTCTGGAACGCCGAGGCCTCGGTGTACGCCGAAAACCCCGTGGCCACACCCACCCTGTCCACCGTCGAGCTGGTGGACCTGCCCGTGGACGCCACGGCCCTGAGCGGCAACTACGTCACCGCCTACCGCTACGTGCGGGGCTCCATGAACCAGCAGAACCCCCAGATCAGCGACTTCACGTTGGAGCAGACCGCCCTCGCGGACGGCAACGGGGACTTCCACTACACGCCCACCACCGACGCCTCGCAGCCGGATTTCCACGATGCGTACGCCGAGGTGAGCGTCTACTACCACCTGAGCCGCGTGTATCGCTACTTCCGGGAGGTCCACGGTTACTCCTCCACCCGCAACCACGTGGGCCTGGCCAACTACGGCGAAGGCGAGGAGAGCACCTACGACAACGCGTTCTTTTCCCCGGTGGGCGCCAACGACTACCTGCTTTCCATGGGCCAGGGCAACAACGTGGATCTCGGCTACGACGGGGATGTCATCTACCACGAGTTCGGACACTCGGTGATCGACAACATCTCCCAGATGACCACGCAGTTCGAGATGATGGACGAGTGGGGCATCAACACCGGTCCCGGCGGCATCCACGAGGGGCTGGCCGACTACTGGGCGGCCACCCTCACCGAGGACGCGGTGATGGGGGAGTACTCTTTGGAGGGCATCCAGGCCGGGGCGGGGCGGGACCTGACGATCCCCAAGTCCTGCCCGGCCGACATCTGGGGCGAGGTGCACGACGACGGCGAGGTCTTCGGCTCCGCCACCTGGGCCAGCCGGCAGGCGGTGGGCGACGCCGCTCTGCACGATGACATCATGTACGGCGCGCTCAATATGCAGACCCAGCGCGCCACCTACCAGGACTTCGCCATCGGCATGCAGGACGCCGCCCAGGCGCTGGTCACCTCGGGCGACCTCACCCAGACCCAGTACGACGCGCTCAGCGCGGCGCTCGCGGATCACGGCATGCTCGACTGCGGCCGGGACATCACGCTGGAGGCCGACGAGGAGCAGACCAACGTGATGTTCAACTTCGTCATGGTGGCCTACATGATAGGGCAGATGGGCGGCGGCACCGTGACCTGCGAGGAGGCCCGCACGGCGCAGATGCCCATGATCAACCGGCCCTTCCCGGCCATCCCGAACAACTTCCAGTTCAAAAAGACCGTGCCCGCGGGGGCCACCTCCCTGACCTTCCGGGTCCGCCATGATCCGGGCACCGACCTGCAGTACTGGATCTACGCCCGCCGGGGCGAGCTGGTGCACTTCAACGAGGAAGACTTCTTCGGCATGGTCACCCTGGTGGACGTGGCCGAGTTCGACCACGAGCTCGGGCCCTTCGACACCGACGACCAGACGGTGACCATCGATCTGGACTCCGACCCCGCGCTGGAGGTTGGGCAGGACTACTACTTCGCCATCACCCAAAAGCACTGCACCACCGCCATGGGCCAGCCGGCGCGCACGAACGTCTACGTCTCGGCCGAGACCGACGACACCCCCGTCACCCCCGACGCGGGCGTGGACGCCGACGCCAGCACCGACGCCACCCCCGACGGCGGCACGGACGGCGGGGGCAACAACAAGGGCTGTAGCTGCACCCAGCGGGGCCCCGGCCGCTCGGCGCCCCTGGGCACCCTGCTGTTCGGGCTGCTCGCCCTGGTCTGGATCCGACGCCGACGCTGAGCGCTGCGGGCGGTGGAGGTGCACGTGGCAGAGCCCCCCCTCGCCGCCGAGGCGGCCCGAATCCTGCTTGCGGATGCCTTCGGCATCGCGCCGGAGTGCGCCGTGCATCGCTGCCGGGTGAACTTTTTCGAAACCGGGTATCTGTCCCTGCCGCCCGGCGCCCTCGCCGTGGTGCGCCAGGACATGTTGGGCCGCCGCCACACCCACCTGTTTCCGGTGGAGACCTTGCGCGATGTCTCGGTGCAGGAGCCGAGCCTCAAGCAACGCCGACTCAGATTTCGGGCCGACGAGGTGGTCTGGCAGATCGATCGCGTGACCGACGAGGCGTGGGAGGAGCTGGTGTTGCACGTGAGTCGCGCCGAGCCCGTCGCACCCCACGCGGAGGTGCCGGCCGCGCCGGCCGCGCCGATCCCGACCGTCGCCCCGGCGGCGCCCGCGTCATCCGCAGCGCCCGTGGATCCGGCGGCCTATCTCCCTTCGGGAGGCGCGCCCGATCCGACCGCGGCCGCGGCCGCAACCGCGTCCGCAGCCGGCGAGGGCGCCGCGCCGGCGGCCGCAACCGCGTCCGCAGCCGGCGAGGGCGCCGCGCCGGCGGCCGCAACCAGGTCCGCAGCCGGCGAGGGCGCCGCGCCGGCGGGCGGGATTCCCGGGGCGCCGGAAGTGCTGGAGGAGCGGCTCCCCTCGGGGGCGCAGCCGGCGGCCCCGAGGGGAGCCGCGCCACGGACCCCGGTGGACGAGCTGCTCGGTTTTCTCGACGACGCCGTGCGGCAGGACCCCACCCCCGAGGATCTGGCGCCGCTTTTGCGCAAGCTGTTTCACCAGAGCCACGCCCTGGAGCAGGGCGACCGGGCGCTCATGGCGGCCCAGGCGCTGCTTTCCATCGGGCGGGCCGCCCCGCCAGAGCGACAGCACGCCGAGCGCTATCGGGCCACGCGGGTGCTGGAGCCCAGCCGCCCCCTCGCGCCGGAGCACTGGGACTCCCTGCGCGATCTGCCGGAGCCGGATCGGGCGCTCATGGGCGTGCTGGACGCCTTGCGGCCCGCGCTGGTGCGCATGACCGGGCTCACGCCGCGCGACGTCGGGCTCGAGGGGCGACTCGAGGAGGCCTCCAAGCTCGTGTTCGGGCGGGTCTTCGGCACCGTGCGCGACGCCCTGGGGCTTCCCCACGTCCGCTTTCATCCCCAGCCGAAGGGGCCGCGGGGGATCCGCTTCGCCAACCTCGTGCAACAGGGGGAGTGGATGCCCACCCTCGTGGTGGGGGCGGACTACCTGACAGGGCACACCGAGCTGGCCTTGGCCTTTCGCGTAGCCCAGGAGCTCACCTTCTTGCGCCCCGAGCATCTGCTGCGGGTGCTGACCCCCGAGCTTCCCCAGCAGGCGGTGCTCGTGCTCACCGCGGTGGCCATGGCCGATCCGGATCAGCCCATCGCGGGGGCGCAGGAGCAAACCATCAAAAACCAGCTCTCCCACCTGTCCAAGTACATGGAGCTCGAGGACTTCGAGCAGGTGGGTCAGGCCGTGCGCCGGCTGCTGGGCCAGACCGAGCCCTTCGAGCTGGGCCGCTGGAACCGGGCGGTGGAGCGGGCGGCCCTGCGAGTGGGTCTGCTTTTGTGCGGCGACGTGCAGTTGGCGGCCCGCAGCCTGGACGATACGGGGCTCGCGGCCGAGCGCCGCGCCGTACACGCCGAGCTCATCCGCTTCGCGGTGGGACACCGGCACCGACGGCTGCGCCGGGAGCTCGGGCTGGCCATCGCGGAGTAGGAGAGTGGAGTAGGGGGGTGGAGTACGGGAGTCGTCGCCGTGAGGCGCTCACGCCAAGGCGGTGACCTCCAGCCGGGCGGCTTCGGCGTGCCAGCCGGCCTGAGCGGCCTCCTCCAGGGCGGAGCGCCGCAGCAGCCGGGCCTCTTCCGGCTCGCCGGAGCGCGCCAGCGCGGTCACCAACCCGAACACGGCGCGCATCCAGGCCGTCCGCACCTGCGGCTCCTGCTCCTGGTCCGACGGGTGGCCGAGCAGCCGGAGGGCATTGCGAAAGGCCTGCATGGCGCCCTCCTCCTCGAGCACCGAAAGCGCCCACTCGCCGGCGGCGATCAGCCCGGGCAAGGCGTCTTCCCGCGCCTCGTCGGAGTGCCAGAAGTGGTGGGCGAGCACCACCGGGCTGGCGGAGCGGCCCTTCAGGTCGTGGGCCAGGCGGCGGTGGAACTCGCACCGGATGCCGGCGGGGATGGCCGTGTAGACCACCTGCCTGATGTAGGGATGCACAAAGCGCCGGCCGTCGGCGTCGTCCTTGAGGAAGGCCCGGGAGCATAGCGCCTGCAGGGCGGCGCGTACCGGGATCGCGGGTGGCAGCAGGTGCCCGAGGACCTCCTCGTCGACCCGGTCGCCGCGCACCGCCGCGGCCTGCAGCACCCGCCCCAGGGGGTCGGGCAGCCGGCCGGCGCGCACGGCGATCATGTCCGCCAGGCTCCGGGGGGGCTCGGAGTCGGGGTGGGAGCGATGAAAGGCCACGAGCTGCTGCAGGTGCAGCGGGTTGCCCTCGCAGGCGTCGACGAGGCGCTCCTGGGTCGCGTCGTCGAGCTCACCGTCGGAAAACTCCAGCGCGAGCTCCTTCAGATCGGGCAGGGGGAGCCCCTCGAGGCGCACCTCCCGCAGGCCGGGGGGCCACAGCGCCACGTACTCGGGACGGTGGGTGATGAGCATCGCCACCGGCGCGTCGCTGCCTCGCGCGGCCAAAGCCTGGACCAGCTCGCGGGTGGCGCCGTCCATGCGCTCGAAGTCCTCGAACAGCAGCGCGATGGGGCGGCCGCGCGCGGTCTGATCCACCAGGGTCTGCCACGCCCGGGCGCGGCGCAGGCGGCGCTCGTCGATGCTCACGCCGGCGGGCCTTCCCAGGTTGAACAGGTCGGCCAACCCATAGAGCGTGGGCTCGTTCAGCCGCCGGTCGCGGCCGGCATCGAGCAGGTCGTCGACGTTCATCGGCTCGCAAGGCAGCTCCAGGAGCTGGGTGGCGGCGCGCTGGATCGCCCCGAGGGGCACGGCGACATCCCAGGGGTCGGGCTGCACGCGGATTCCCCGCCGGCCCTCGGAGACCAGCCGGTCCAGCAGGGCGCCCGCCATGCGCCGCTTGCCGAGCCCGGCGGGGGCCACCACGCGCACCTGCTGCAGCCCCGGCGCGATGAGCTCGTCCTCCAGCTCGGAAAGCAGCGCCTGGCGGCCGAACATGGGCACCAGCGCCGGCACCGGGAGCTGGAACCAGCTCGTGGGCGGACCCGCGAAGGGGCGCTCTGCGGTCCGGGTGGCCGGCGGGCCGGCGCTGCGGCCGGCGCGGTCCGCGGACGGAGCGCCCGGCCGCGGCGCGTCCGGCAGGGGGGCGTCCGGCAGGGGGGCGTCCGGCAGGGGGGCGTCTGGCCGCGGGGCGTCTGGCCGCGGGGCGTCTGGCCGCGGGGCGTCAAG
>CAYFWA010000388.1:0-6620 GCA_964346625.1 uncultured Myxococcales bacterium | reverse complement strand
AAAAGACCGCGGCCCAAAAGACCGCGGCCAAGAAGTCTGCGGCCCAAAAGACCGCGGCAAAAAAGCCCACGTCCCAAAAGACCGCGGCCAAGAACAAGCCCAGTCAGGCCTCGGCCCGCATCAATGGCATCACCCCCGGGCAGCGCAAGGAGCTCAAGGAGATGCTCGAAAACCGGCGGGCGGAGCTGCTCGAGAGCCTCCGCATCGATGAATCGACCAACGGTGACGACACCCAGGATCGCATCATCGAAGAGTACGAGCAGGCCAGCGCACACCAGAACCAGGCCGTGAGCCTCCGCGTCCGCGACAAGGAGGCCAAGCTGCTCAAGATGATCAACCGGGCGCTGGCCAAGTTCGAGACCGACGAGTTTGGCCTGTGCGAGGGCACCGAGGAGCCCATCGGCTATCGCCGGCTGAAGCTGGTGCCCTGGGCCCGCTACAGCGTGGCGTACAAAGAGCAGCTCGAGCAGGATCAGATCCGCAAGACCGCCCGCCGCTCGGGGCGCTGACCGTCCCGGTACCCCTCACTGGTGACTACGCCTTTGGGCGCGACCAGAGTGCCCCGCAGACGTTCGAAACCCCGCTCCCCTCCCTTCTCAGGCTTCCCTCGCTTCCTCGCTTCCTCCCTTGACAATTATCGCGCAGGCGCCTACTCCCGATCCCATGCGCACCGTGCTCGTCATCCTGGGTGCTGCCATGCTCCTGCTGGGGCCAGCCGACGAGCACCTGCACGACCACGCGCTGGGCGCGGTTCCAAATAGTTGGCTGTGATTTCAGTGGGATACAAGCAAATCCGGCTTACAGTGCTTTTGCGGAGCTCCTCATACGCGTTCTGAGGCGTCCGCTAGCCCTCACAGGTACCTGAGTACGCAGGCACAGATTTCCTTGGCTTCATCAACATGGCCGCCAAAACGGTTAAAATTCGGTCTGTTATGCGCCATTGTCCAAACCTCCAACTTTCTGGATCCGCGCCCCCACCCGCTGGGCTCCACCGACGACCACTGCGTCGCCTGTCACACCGATCGCACGCCGGTGGAGCCACCGAGCCTGCACGCGCCCCTCCCCCTCACCGTCACGGTCACCCCGATCTGGCTGGCGCCTGCTCGCACGCATCTCATCGTCTCGAGCCCCCTGCACCTCGCCCCCAAGACCTCGCCTCCCGCCTCGGGTAGCGTTGTTCGCAGAGCCTGTACCCGAGCACTGTGCGCGGCTGGTCGGCGGTGGCCCTCGTCACGGGAGACCGTGCCCGTAGCCGGCCTGCGCGCTGAAGGGATAACGAGATGAGTTGCAAACTCCGCCTGGGGACGGGTGTGTCCCTCTGGGTGTGCCTGACCTTCGCTCCGTCGACCCACGCGGCCGACGTCCCCCGCCGCCCGAAACCGGCCGCAGACCCGGCACCCCGCGCAGCCGCTGGCGCGCGGTCACCGCGGCCTCGCGCCCGGCCCGCGCCGGCGGCCCCCCGGACACGTTTCGCCCCCCTGGCCGACGACGCAACACCGAGGTCGCGCCGGGCGTCCACCCCGGCGCAGCGGAAAACCGCGGCCCGCCCCGCTCCCGCGGCGCGCCGCCGGGCGAGCCGCGCCGGCCCCACCCCCGCGGCGCCCCCCCGCCGACCCGCCGGCCCGACGACGCCCACCGCCGAGGAGCCCTCCGCCGAGGAGCTGCTCGAGCGCCTCGAGCAGGACGTGGACGAGGAGCCCGCGCAACGCAAGACCCAAGGAGGGGCCGCGGATCGCCCGAGCCGGCTGCAGCGGTTCATCCAGACCTTGAACCCGGATGTCTCCGCCATCGCGATCCTGGCGGGCGCCTACTACTACGATCACGGCCTGCGCGGCGAGGGCAACATCGTCCCGCAGGGCGGCCACGACCCCGGAAAGACCGGCTTTCACCTCCAGGTGTTCGAGCTGGCCCTGCAGGCCGAGGTGGACCCCTACTTCCGGCTGGACACCTTCCTGGCAGTCTCCCTGCAGGGGATCCACTTCCACGAGGGCTACTTCACCACCCTCGGGATACCGGGAGGCTTGCAGCTTCGCGCCGGGCAGATCAATCACAAGTTCGGCCGCCACAACACCAAGCACCTACACGACTGGGTGTTCGTGGACAACATGGTGCCGGTGGTGCGGCTGCTCAGCGGGGGACAGCTCCGCTCCCTGGCCCTGGAGGCGAGCTGGATGATGCCCCTGCCCTGGTACAGCGTGCTCACGGTGGCGCTTTCCATGCCCACCGGGTCCTTTCTGCAAAGCTTCGTGGGCGACCGGAGCCGCAAGCAGGGATTTCACATCCGGGATCCGCGTCACCTGCTCTACGTGACGCACCTGGACCAGTTCTACGAGGTCTCGGCGGACTGGGGCATCAACCTCGGCGTGTCCTACGCCATCGGGCCCAACCACAGCGGCGGCCAGGAGGAGAACCTGACGCAGCTTTTCGGCGCCGACCTCTTCTTGAAATTCCGCCCGCTGCGAAAGCCCTATTCCGAAATCCGCTTCACCGCGGAGTGGTACGGCCGCTTGATGCAGATCCCCGAGGATCAGCTCTTTGACTGGGGGCTGTTCGCGCAGACCAGCTTCCGCCTGGCCAAGCGGTGGTTCTTGGCGCTGCGCTACGACATGGTGGAGATCGCCGATTCCCAGCAGCTCTTACGCTTCGACTTCGCGCAGCAGTCCAGTGACCCCGACCACCCCAACCCGCTGGACGACCAGCACCGGGGAGCGATCTCGGTCACCTGGCAGCCGACGCACTTTTCGCAGCTCCGCCTGCAATACAACCACAACTGGACGCGCCGGATGACCGATGCCGGAGCCCCGGGCGATTACGAGCTCTCCCACGAGATCGTGCTGCAGCTCCAGGGCAACATCGGGACCCACGGCGCGCATCCCTACTGATCCGAATCCGGAATCTGAGGCCATCCATGCTCCATCGCACGAAAGAACAAGCCTCGCGCTACATGGTCGGACTCGCCGCCGCGGCGCTGGGAGCGCTGAGCGCCTGCGGCGACGGCACCTGGGGTGCCGAGCTGTCCCTGTCGCTGTCCACCGTGGACGCCAGCGCGCTCCCGGTGGCCCCCGGTACGACAATCCCGCTGCCCGACACGCCCCAGCGCGTGGTGGTCCAGCGCGCGTGTCTGGCCGTGGAGACCGTGGTCATCAGCCCAGCGCAGCCAGACGACGGCGGGCAGGACAGCAGCGAGACCTGCTTTTGCCACGGCGATCCGCCGCACTGTCACGGGGACTGCGAGCCGGCCGAGGCCGGCGCCGCCCAGCCGCTCATCCGGACCGTACACCAGGTGGTGGACCTGCTGGGAGGTCCAGCGCCGGTGGTGACGGGGGGCGTCGCCCCCGGGGCCTACGACAAGGTGACCCTGAGCTTGTCCAAGGCGCCCGCGGACCTCGGCGATCCGCCCGCGGCGTGCGCGCCCATGGAGGGGCGCACTTTCTGGCTCGAGGGCACGCTGGAAAGCCCCGCCACCGGTGAGTCGTGGCCCCTCACCATCGACCTGCGGGTGACCGACAAGGTCACCGAGCCCGTGGTGATGCCCGCCCCCGTCGAGGCCACCGCGCAGGGTGGGCCGCTCGGGCTGACCCTGCGGCTCGACCGCGTCCTCGCCGCCGCAAACTGGTCCGAGGTGAGCCCGGATGCTCAGGGGCAAATCCTCATCGGGGGGGCCACCTCCCAGCACATCATCGCCGTCGGCGCGCTGGCCCGAGGGCTCCAGTCCGCCGACAGCTACGCGGGGCCCGGGCAGTGAGCCCCGCCCTTCCGACTTGAACAAGGCACTCTTTGCGACGTCCAACTCCGAGGAAAACGAAATGAAAGCTCCGGTAATTCAAGCGATTTGGAGGACAATCCCGCCCCTCGCCCTCGCCGCGGTGCTGCCCGGCCTCGCCTGCGGCGGCGACGACGACGGCGATCACCACCATCACGTGTGCGATCCGGCCTGCACCGGTGAGGATCTGTGTCAGCACGGGGGCATCTGCGCCCCCTCCTGCACGGCCGCCACGGATCCCACCGTCTGCGAGACCTACGATCCCGAGGGCCACGTGCTGTTTTGCCACCCCGACGAGGGGCTGTGCGAGCCCACGGGGCCCGGCTGCAGCGCCACCGACACCGTGGCCTGCGCCGACTTCCAGATCTGCCAGCTCTACGTGGAAGGCGGGACCTGCGCCCGCCCCTGCCAGGAGGTCGGCGGAGACGACTTCTGCGCCAAGCTCGACAGCCTCTTTGTCTGCCACCCGGGCGCCGCCGGTGGCGTCTGTGCCCCGCCCTGCACGGACGCCGGGGGCACCACCGACTGCGCTCAGCTCCCGGGGGCGGCCACCACCTGCGACGCCACCACCGGCAAATGCGAGCCGCAGCTCCCGTGACCGGGCCTGGCTCCCGCACGCGAGGACCCGACACCCGTAGCGACGATAGGAGGGTTGAAATGAGAACCCATACGCAAAAACAGCGGCCGCGCGCGGCCCACCGCACCTGGCTGCCGGGTCTGTGCGTTTTGCTGACCCTCGGGCTGATGTCCGCGCCGGCCCGGGCCAAGGTGAACGTCGTGTGCACCATCCCCGACCTTTGCGACATCGCCTCCCACGTGGGCGGAAACCGGGTGACCACCCGCACCCTGGGCAAGGGGTATCAAGATCCCCACTTCGTGGATCCCAAGCCCAGCTTCGCCCTGGCCCTGCGCAAGGCGGACCTGCTGGTGGTGGTGGGCCTCGAGCTCGAGGTGGGCTGGCTGCCGCCCCTGCTCACGGGCAGCCGCAACGCCGACATCCAGGTGGGCCAGAAGGGCTACCTGGACACCTCCACCCTGGTGAAAATCCGAGAGGTGCCCACCCAGAAGCTGTCGCGGGCCATGGGCGATCTGCACCCGGGGGGCAACCCCCACTTCTGGATGGATCCCCGCAACGGCGTGCGCATCAGCTACGGCCTCTACAAGCGGCTGGCCAAGCTGGATCCGGCCCACCGGGCCACCTACAAGAAGAACTACAAGCGCTACGCCCTGCGAATCATCCGCCTGTCTCGGAAGCTCAAAAAGCGCCTGGCGCCCTACACCGGCTCCTACCTCATCCCTTACCACCAGAGCATGATCTACTTCATCAAGTGGGCGGGGCTCAAGCGGCTGGCCACCATCGAGCGTCTGCCGGGGGTGCCGCCCTCGGCCTCCCACCTGGCCAAGCTCCACAAGATCATCCGCGCCACCGAGGGACGCAAGATCATCGTGAGCGAGACCTACTACCCGGCCACCACGGCCAAGCGGGTGGCGGCCAAGTTCAACCTCCAGTACCTGCGCGTGGCCCACATGACCGGGGGGCTGCCCGCGGCCACCAGCTACCTCAAGATGCTCGAGCACAACGTAAAGCGGATCGTGGCCGCTTTGGCCGCCAGCGGCGTCAAGTAACGGCGGCGAGACGGACGGAGGCCGCCCCTCGACGCCCCCCGGCCCCGCGGCCTCACAATGGCCTGACCCGTTGAACCCGCGAGGCCTTGACACCCCGCGCCGGGTCTGTCGTAAGTCGTGGGCGTCAACCCGCCGCGAATCGCGAAAGGATCGGTACACGCCCCGCATGGCCGTCATTCGCATGGAAAACGCCGTCATCGGCTTCCCCGGCTCCTGGCAGCTCGGCCCCCTGGACGTGTCCGTGGCGCGCGGCGAGTTCTGGGGGCTGGTGGGCCCCAACGGCGCCGGCAAGACCACCTTGCTACGCACCCTGGCCGGGCTGCAACCCCTGGTGGGCGGCAAACGCCTGCTGGGCGACGGCGCCCAGCGGCGCGGCGGCATGAGCTACGTCCCCCAGCGCGACGCCCTGGACCCCGTCTTCCCGGTCACCGCCCTGAACGTGGTGATGATGGGCCTGGCCCCGCGGCTGGGCTTCGGGCGCCCCTTTGGTCGCTCCCACCGCAGGCAGGCCCAGTGCTCCCTGGAGCGGGTGGGGCTGGCCCACCTGGCCAGCGCTCCCTTTCGGCGACTGTCGGGCGGCGAGCAGCAGCGGGTGCTGCTGGCGCGGGCCACGGTCACCGACGCCGCGGTGATGCTGCTCGACGAGCCCACCGCCGCCATGGACGTCGACGCCGAGCGAGCGGTGCTGGACCTGATGGAGCGACTCGCTCGAGAAGACGACATCGCCGTGATCATGGTGAGCCACGGGCTGCAGGCCATCCGCCGGCACGCCCGGCGCGCCATCCTGCTCAATCGGGAGCGCGGCACCATCCAGGTGGGAACGCCCCAGGAGGTGCTCGGTGAGCTGGAGCCCGAGTGCCAGGAGTCCTTCGCGCCCAACGGCGCTTCGGCCAGCGCCGCGACCCAGGAGGAGCCGTCATGACCGCCCCGTTCATTCGTTGCGCGGGCTGGCTCGCTCCGGGAGGCATCCTCGACACCTCCAGCGCCGGGGAGTTCCTCGACAGGTTCTCCGAGCTGTATCTGGACTCGTTTCTCACCAACGTGGTGGTGGGCGTGCTGCTCGGCGCCCTGGGCCTGTTCGTCATCCTGCGGCGCATGGTGTTTCTGTCCGCGGCGCTGTCCCAGGTGGCCGGCGCCGGGCTCGCCCTGGCCTTCTTTTTGGGCGCCTTGGTGGCCCACGGAAGCGGTCATCACCCACCACCCGCCAAGGCGCGAGCCGGCGAGCGCTTGG
>CAYFWA010000387.1:2664-6621 GCA_964346625.1 uncultured Myxococcales bacterium | reverse complement strand
CTTGACCCGCCGCTTTGCCTTGACCGGCGGCCTTGCCTTGACCCGCCGCTTTGCCCGGAGCCGCCGCCTTGCTCGGGGCGGCGGCCTTGCCTTGGGGCGCCGCGGCGGCGGGGGACGCCCCCGGCTCCCGGACCTCGATGATGTTCGCGCAGTTCTTGCAGCGGATCTTGAGGACCTTCCCTCGTACCTTCTCGTCGGAGATGGTGTAGCGGGTCTTGCACTTGTCACAGACGAACTTCATGCGGGCACCGATGTCATCGCCAGCAGCTTCTGGATCCGCCCGAGGATCTCTCTGCGGTCCGGGTCCTGATCAACAGCATGCAGCGATCTTTCCCAGGTTTCGACCGCTTTGTGAACAAAGCCCCGCTTTTCGTACAGCACCGCGAGGCTGCGCAGCGCCGTGGCCTGGGTGGGATCTAGCGCCAGCGCGCGCTCGAAGGCCATCAGGGCGTCTTCGAGGCGGCGCTGCTTGACCCGCGCGACGGCGAGGCTCACGTGCAGCGCGGCGTGGCAGCCGTCGCGCGCCAGGCCCGCCTCGAAGCAGGCCACCGCCTGCTCCAGGTTGCCGGCCTTGTAGGCCGCAAGCCCCTGGCGTCGCAGATCCTCGGCCGCTGCCAGGGGGGCCGGCTCCCGCAAGGGCACCGCTTCGCCGCGTCTTGCCTCGAGGGCCACCTGCAGGTGGTAGCGCAGCCGGTCGTCCTCCCAACGCTCGGCGATGGCCAGGTCCACGCCCCAGCCCGCCCGTAGATCCGCGGCCGCGCGCCATCCCTCGAGCTCCACGGGGACCACCACCGCCACCACCGGCTCCGCGGGCGAGCCCTTCGCGGGCGAGCCCGCTCGCTGGCGCCCGAGCCGGCGCGCGGTCTGCAGGGCGGAGCCCGCAGACCCCGGCCTCCCGGCGTGGACCACCACGAGCGCCGCGTCCCTGCGTGCCTGGAGGCCTTCGAGCGCCGAGGCGTCGGGCAGCGCGGTGAGGGAAAACCCCAGGCCCTGCAATCGCTCGGCCCAGCGGGCTCCCGCCTCGGCGTCTGCGGCCGCCAGCACCGCGTGTAGCCCCAGGGCGGCGGTCGTTGGCTGTGCGCCGGCAACGGCGGTCTCTGGCTGCGCGCTGGCAACGGCGGTCTCTGGCTGCGCGCCGGCAACGGCGGTCTTTGGCTGCGCGCCGGCAACGGCGGTCTCTGGCTGCGCGCCGGCAACGGCGGTCTCTGGCTGCGCGCCGGTGACGAGCTCCTCTCCGTCCAGCAGGTCCGGGTCGAAGGACGCCGAGTCGGGATCGTCCACCAGCTCGTCGTCGGCCCACTCCGCCCCCAGCCGCGGGCCAGCGGAATCCGGCGGATCCAGTCGCGGGGCGTCTCCCCTGGCAGTGCCCTGCGGTTGTGCCGCATCCGCGGTCGGCGCCGGTGGCGCCGGTGGCGCGAGCGGCGGCCGGGCCATGGGAGACGCCGGTGTTGAGCCGGGGAGGGCGGTCGATGTGGGTGGGGCGGTCGATGTGGGTGGCGTGGTCGATGTGGGTGGGGCGGTCGATGTCCCGGCGGTGGCCGTTGCCCCCACCTCGGCCGGTGGCGTCGGGGCCGCACCCGCGGGGGAAACCGCGTCCAGGTCCACGACCCCGGGCAAGGGCGCTGGGCCGCCCGCGGCCGGCGACGCCGCCGTAGCGGCCGCCGTGGATGGGTCCCCGGCCGCGGCGGCCGCGGCGCCGGAGGTCGCCAGCGCGTTGATGTCGCCGATGTCGCCGATGGACAGGCCGCCGCCGCTCCCGCCGGTGGCGCCGGTCTCTCCCAGGCTCCCGAGATCCTCCACGTACACGAGCCCGGCGGCCAGCTCGGCGGCCTCCAGATCCTGCGGGGTCAGCCGCGAAGCGCCGCGCGCCATGGCCTCAACCGCCTGCTCCACGAGGCGGGGCAGGTTGCCATCGGTGGGCGCCAGGGGCACCAGAGTCATCCCCGTGGCAAAGGCGACCTCGCTCATCAGCGCGGGTTGGGAGCCGGGGGGGACCAACACGTAGAGCGCGCCCTGTTGGGTCCACACGGGCAACACGTGGTGACGCAGCAGGAAGGCGGGCGTGAGCCGCCGGGTGGCGGTGAGGTCGACCTCCAGCTCGCGGGTGGACTGGGGTTGGGGCGGCCAGGCGACCGCGGGGAGGCCCTCGAGGGAGGCTGCGCGAGTATCGTCCATGCTGACCCCATGATATCCACCGGGGCCTCCGAGGTCGAGCGGGGTCAGCGATCCAGCAGCGACGGGTCGAAGCGCTCGGGAGCGGCGAAGCCCAGCAGGTTCAGCACGGTGGCCGCGATGTTGGACAGGCCGGCGCCCGAAGTCTCGCGCAGCGTGAGGGGGGCGCCGCCCCCGCGGTAGTCCGCCAGGATCAACGGCACGGCGTTGAGGGTGTGGGAGGTCTTGGCCCGGGGGCGCCCCTGCTCGTTGCGCAAGATGTCACCGGAGCGCTTGTCCCGTTCGAACATGTCGTCGGCGTTGCCGTGGTCGGCGGTGACCAGGGCAACGCCCCGCGCCCGCTGCACCGACTCGAGTAGCCGCCCCAGCGAAAGATCCACGCTCTGCACGGCCAGGATGGCGGCCTCCAGCTTGCCGGTGTGGCCCACCATGTCCCCGTTGGCGTAGTTGATCCGCAGGAACCGATGCTTTCCCGACCGGATCGCCTCCACCGTGGCGTCGGTGACCTCGGCGGCCTTCATCCAGGGACGCTGCTCGAAGGGGACCTGGTCGCTGGGCACCTCCACGTACCGCTCGAGCTGCTCGGAGAAGCGCCCGCTGCGGTTGCCGTTCCAGAAGTAGGTCACGTGGCCGTATTTCTGGGTCTCGGCGCAGGCGAACTGGGGGACGCCGGCGCGGGCCAGCAGCTCCCCCAGGGTGCGATCCACCTGCGGCGGATCCACCAGGAAGCTCTTGGGGATCATCAGATCACCGTCGTAGCGCATCATCCCGGCGTACAGCACGTCCGGCCGCCGCCCGCGATCGAAGGCGTCGAAGTCGTCCTCTTCGAAGGCGCGGCTGATCTCGATGGCCCGATCCCCGCGGAAGTTGAAAAACACCACCGCGTCCCCGTCCACGATGGGGCCCACCGGCTCGCCGTCCTCGGTGATCACGAACTCCGGCAGGAACTGGTCGATGGTCCCCGGC
The DNA here is from genome assembly GCA_964346625.1 of uncultured Myxococcales bacterium. Taxonomy (GTDB): domain Bacteria; phylum Myxococcota_A; class Polyangia; order HGW-17; family JAJRWW01; genus CAYFWA01. The sequence goes on along the minus strand of CAYFWA010000387.1, from coordinate 3,483 downwards.
TTGTCTTCGCGGTAGGTCTCGATGGCCTCGTGGGCCGAGGAGAAGGGCCGTCCTTCGCCGTGCACGTGCGCCTCCCAGCCCCGCTGCACCACGCCCCAGTCCGCCCCGTAGCGATCCATGGTGACCTTCATCCGCCCTCCGCCCGAGGCGATGCGGTAGGTACGGTCCGGGGCGCTCAACGCTGCGAGCTCCTTTTCGAGGGCATCCACGTACTGCAGGGCCGAGGTCTCGGGCACGTCGCGCCCGTCGAGCAGGGGATGAACGAACAGCCGGGACACTCCCTGCTCGTGGGCGCGACGGATCAAGGCCAGGAGCTGGTCGATGTGGCTGTGCACGTTGCCGTCGGACAGCAGCCCGATGAGGTGCAGCGCGCCCCCGGCGTGGCAGCGCTCCAGGATCTCGCGCCAGGTGTTCCCTTCAAAGATCTGGCCGGTCTCGATGGCCTTGTTGACGCGCTTGGCCCCCTGGTCGATGACCCGGCCGGCGCCGATGGCGTTGTGGCCGACCTCGCTGTTGCCCATGTCCTTGTCGGAGGGTAGCCCCACCGCGGTGCCATGGGCCTGCAGCCGGATGTGTGAAAACCGCGCCCGCAGCCCGTCGAGGATCGGGGTGCGCGCCAGGGCCACCGCGTCGCCCTCGTCACCCGGTCCGTAGCCCACGCCGTCGAGCACCACGACGATCACCGGCCCCGCGGGGGCGTCCATGTCTTCGAGTCGCTTGAGCTGCGGTTCCATTTGGCTCACTCCCTTGGCTGCTTTCGCGTGCCCTTGGCTGCTTTCGCGTGCCCTTGGCTGCTTTCGCGTGCCCTTGGCTGCTTTC
>CAYFWA010000387.1:0-2564 GCA_964346625.1 uncultured Myxococcales bacterium | reverse complement strand
GCGTGCGCCATGGCCGCTCGAGGCCGGGCCCCCCGGACCTCAACCGCGGGTTGGGCAGAGGTGGGCTGGCATCAAAGGTGGTCGGTCCCGACCACAAGTCAAGGGAATCCGGCTCCGGGTGCCGCGGGAGCGGGCTGAAACGCCGAAAACCCATCGGAACCCTGGTTGTTGACTTGACTTCCCCCGACGCGACTCCAAATCAAGACCTGGCGCGTTGACCCGACGAGCGGGGTCACAGCCGAGCCCGACCCAAAACCACCGGTCGGCAACGAGGACACGATCTCGGGAGACGGGGACGGACGACGCGACCCGTCTTCATTGGCTCGAGCCGCGCTGCGCAGCTCGGGAGCGACGCGGCGGAGCCGATTCATGTGATCCGGACTCCCGCGGGACATCCCGGCATGGTTTTCGAGCCGGGTGGAGCCCAGCGGAGCCGAGCCAGGATGACCTGAGAGGATATCGAGCATTGAGCAATCGAACAGCCATCTTCATCGACGGCGCCTACCTGGACAAGCTGCTCGAGCTGGAGTTCGACCGTACCCGGATCGATTTCGGGGAGCTGGCGCAGCAGGTCAGTGGGGACGGCGAGATCCTGAGAACCTACTACTACCACTGCCCTCCCCACATGTCGGCGGTCCCCACCGAAGAGGAGCGCGCCCGCGCCGAGTCCAAGGAGCGGTTCTTCGCCGCGCTGTCGCGCCTGCCGCGCTTTCAGACCCGCCTCGGTAAGCTCGTGTATCGCGGCGAGGACCGCGAGGGGCGCCCGATCTTCATCCAGAAGCTCGTCGACATCATGCTGGGCGTGGATCTGGTGCAGCTCGCCGTCACCCGCCAGATCAACCGCGCGGTGCTGGTGGCCGGGGACAGCGACTTCGTGCCCGCCCTGGATGTCGCCAAGCTCCACGGGGTGCTGACCGTGCTGTGGCACGGTCCCCTGCGATCGGGTCAAAACAGTACGGTCCATCGAGAGCTGTGGGACTGCTGCGATGACCGCTTCGAGATCACCCCGGAGCTGATCCAGCAGGTCCAGCGGGGCTGAGCCCCGCCTCCGGACCCGGGGGATCCTCCCCCGGGCTCACGCCATCGATTCGTCCTCTATTTCAATCAGTGCGACGCTGGGGACCCGCCGTGTCGGCCTTCACCGGTCGGGGAAGTTTTCGTGAGAGTTTTTTCTTGTCACAGTGCGTCATCGCGTCTACTCTTGGCACACTGCGTCATAAAGCCGGTGGCGCCACTGCGGCGTCACCGCGGCGTCACCGCGGCGTCACCGCGGCGTCGCCGAGGCCCATGACGCTGTGAGCGTCTCCTTTCGCGTCCGGCTCCGGGGGGCTCGAAGGAGCGGACAGGAGGATGAACCGAGGGCGGGCGCTTCGGGGGGCCCGGGCCGGCAAGCCCGGCCTCGCCGAACGGTGACGTTTTCACGAAAGAGGGAAGTCATGAGCAAGCCGTTATGTCTGGTAACCGGGGCCTGTGGTTTCATGGGTACCCACATGGTGGAGGTGTTGCACGAGGCGGGCTACCCGATCCGGGCCACGGATCTCGGCTCCGCCTACGAGCAGGATGACCAGAAGGCGGGCCGGTTTCCGAGCGTGCTCAAGCGCCTCGGCGTGGAGTTCATCCCGTCGGATCTCACCGATCCGCCCTCGCTGGATCCCGTGGTGCGGGACGTGAAGCTGTGCTTCCACGTGGCCGCGGTGTTCAGCTACTCGGCCCCGTTCCAGATCCTGGAGAAGGTGAACTATCAAGGGACCCGGGAGCTGCTGGATCGGCTCCTGAACCAGGCGACCTTCTCGAAGCTGGTGATGTGGGGGGCGGGGGGGGTCTACGACCTGGACGCGCCCATCCCCTTCAAGGAGGACGAGACGCCCCTGGCGCCTTCGAACAGCTATCTCAAGTCCAAGCACATGGCCGAGCAGCTCGTCATGGAGTACGGCCGTGAAAAGGGCCTGCGCTACTCCATCATGCGGCCCACCACGGTCTACGGCCCCCGCTGCGTGTACGGTGCCGGCCAGATGCTGCGAGCCGCCGCCAGCGGCCCCGCGAGCGCCATCCCGTCCAACTTCACCGCCCGCATCCCCTTCGTGCACGTGCGCGACGTGGTGGGGGCCGCGAAGTTTCTGGCCGAGAACCCGAGCTCCGATGGCGAGGTCTACAACCTCAACGACTCGAGCGAGCTGACCAATATCGACTTTTTCGAGTTCGTGGCCGACATCACCGGCCGGCCTTTCGTCAAGCTCCCCCCTGTGCCGGTGGAGCCCATCAAGAAGGCGCTCACGCCGCTGGCCCGGGGCCTGCAATGGGCCGCCACCAAGGCCGGCACCCAGTCCCCCCTCGAGGCGGACACCCTCGATTACCTGGGCCGCGACCTCACCTACTCGAACCAGAAGCTCCTCGACGCTGGCTACGAGCTCATCTATCCAGACGCTCGCCAGGGCATCGCAGACACGATCTTGTGGTATCAGCGCAACGGTTGGCTATAGCCCCAGGTGGGTAGCCGCCCGGGGCGGGCACCCGCCCCGCAGGCACGCACCCGCCCCGTGGGCACGCACCCGCCCCGCGGGCAC
>CAYFWA010000386.1:2022-6626 GCA_964346625.1 uncultured Myxococcales bacterium | reverse complement strand
GGTCTCGATGGGGTCTCGATGGGGTCTCGATGGGGTCTCGATGGGGTCTCGATGGGGTCTTCTCGAAAAGGGGTAAAAAAAGACCCCAACTTCGAGCCGGGTGCTCCACTAAAAGGGGCTGAAGCACAGAAGGCGCAGAAGGCACAGACGTCAGCGTGCGCCAACGATATCCACTCGCCCGCTCGGGCCAGCTCGCAACGGGTGGAGACTCGGGGCGCGACGAATCAACCACCGGGAGGACACGGCATGCGCTCGACCCAGGAAAAATTTTTAGTTTGTTGTGTTATTTCAGTGTCATTGTCCCTCTTTACGGGGTGCGGAGACGACAGCAGCTCCGGCCCGGTGTGTGGCAACGGCGAGATCGAGACCGGGGAGGCCTGTGACGCATCGGCGCTCGATGGACAGGACTGTGGCTCCCTGGGGCTCGGCGAGGGCGCGTTGAGCTGCGCCTCGGATTGCACCTTCGACACCAGCCAGTGCACCGGCGGCGAGGACTGCGGCAACGGGGTCATCGACGCCGACGAGGTGTGCGACGGCACCGTGCTGGGCGCGGCCACCTGCGAGTCCCAGGGCTTCGACGGTGGCGAGCTGGTCTGCAACGCCACCTGTGACGGCTTCGACACCTCGGGCTGCACGGGCGCCCAGTGCGGCAACGACCTGGTGGAGGGCGACGAGGTGTGCGACGGCACGGACCTGGCCTTCCAGACCTGCGAGAGCCTGGGCTATGACGGCGGCACCCTGAGCTGCGCCGCGGGCTGTGACGGGTTCAACACCAACCAGTGCACCGGCGCGGGCTGCGGCGACGACATCGTGGACGCCGGCGAGGTCTGCGACGGCTCGGACCTCGACGGGCACACCTGCGAGAGCCTCGGCTTCAGCGGCGGCACCCTCGCCTGTGACCCTGGCTGCGATGGGTTCGACACGTCGGGCTGCACCGGCGCGGGCTGCGGCGACGGCGTGGTGAACAGCGGCGAGGTGTGCGACGACGGCAACAACACCGACGGCGACGGCTGCTCGGCGGACTGCCTGTCGGACGAGACCTGCGGCAACGGCATCCTGGACTCCGCGGCCGGCGAGGCCTGCGACGACGGCAACAACCAGCCGGGCGACGGCTGCTCGCCCACCTGCCTCCTGGAGTCCTGCGGCGACGGCACCCTGGACGCCGGCGAGGTGTGCGACGACGGCAACAACCTCGACGGCGACGGCTGCTCGGCGGACTGCCTGTCGGACGAGACCTGCGGCAACGGCATCTGCGACGAGCTGGCCGGGGAGACCTGCGCGAGCTGCGAGCAGGACTGCGGGAGCTGCGTGCCCGAGTGCTCCGACGGCGTGGACAACGACGGCGACGGCTTCATCGACTGGAGCCCGATGCCGGGGCAGGGGGATCCCGAGTGCTCGAGCCCGGCCGACGACGACGAGTCGGCCTGATCGGACGTTACGGTCGGAACGGACGTTACGGTCGGAACGGTCGGAAAGATCACAATTGCTGGTAGAGCCAGTGTGGCGAAAACGCTTCCGCGGGCGCGGAAGGAGGTCCATCATGTACAGAGAACAGCGGCCAGGACGGAGAGACCGGGTGGGATTCCGAGACACTCCCCTTGGACGTGCGCTGGCGTTCGCTTGCGGTGCGGCGCTGGTGTTGATTCTGCCACTCGCGGGGTGTGAAAACGACAGCGGTGGGGGAGGAGGGGACGACGACGCCACCGTGACCGACGGCGGCTCGACCTCTGACGCCAGCGGGCTGCCCGACGGCTCCACCGCGACGGACGGCGGCGGCACGTCGGCGGATGCGGGGGACGCGGGGTGGCACTCGGAGGAGTGCTACGTGACGCAGTGCCAGGAGCTGCTGTACGCCTGCGGTGACTGCCAGGACAACGACGGGGACGGGCTCATCGACTCCCAGGATCCGGACTGTCTCGGCCCCTGCGACAACAACGAGGGGGGATTCAACACCCAGATCCCGGGCGGCAACGCCCAGCCGTGCATGGCCGACTGCTACTTCGACAAGGACAGCGGCGCCGGCAACGACGACTGCTTCTGGGATCTGCGCTGCGATCCGCTGCAGCCCCAGGCGGTGCAGACCTGCAACTACAGCATCCCCTGCGGCGCCTGTCAGTGCTCCGACTGGGAGACCAGTCAGTCGTCCACCTGCCTGGACATCTGCCTGCCCCTGGTGCCCAACGGCTGCGACTGCTTCGGCTGCTGCGAGCTCGACTCTGACGCCGGCACCTACGGCTTCATCGGCTCGCCGGGCTGCAGCCCCGACAACCTGTCGGCCTGCGATCCCTGCACCCCGGTGATGTCCTGCATCAACGAGTGCGGGCCCTGCGAGCTGTGCCTCGGCCGCACCGAGCTCCCCCCCGAGTGCGGCACCGAGCAGACCTGCCCCAGCAACCAGCAGCCCTGCGGCCAGCCCGGCGACGACCCCTGCCCCGAGGGTACCTATTGCATCACCGGCTGCTGCGTCCCGGTGGTGCAGTAGCCTCTGCCCTTCCGGCTGATCACTCCCCAGGTCGAAGGCCTGCCTGCTCGCGCCCGCGGACCGGGTTGAGGTTGGCCGGTTGGCCGGGGGTAACCTCGAACCTGGAACCGCGCGCGCGTTGACGCTGAGCTTGCTGCGACTGCATACATAGGGTATGATCTGATGCATGCGGACGACCATCACCCTGAATGAGCAGATCTTTCGCCGGATCAAGGAGCGCGCGGCCCGTGAGGGAACCAGCGCGAGCGCGCTCATCGCCCGGGTTCTGCAGGAGTGGCTCACGCGCCCTCCCCCCGAGCCGGAGGTCCAGCCCTTCCGGCTGATCACCGTGGGACAGGGGGAGCCTGCGCCGGAGGTCGATCTGGATCGAGCGTCGGCGCTGCTGGCAGCCGAGGACGAGGCTCGCTACGGGAGCCCGACCTCCCGGTGACGGGGTGACGCCTTGCGAGGTACACGTTCAGGGGGGATGTCCCATCCCCCCTCACCCCGAAAAAGCGCGGTTTTTCGGGGCTCACCCCCAATCATCGCGCTTCGCGCCGCTGCAGGGAAAGGCGCCAGATCGCCGTTTCGCGCAATTTCGGTCCTACGAGGCCCCTGAAAGGTTACCGAGCGATTACAGGGAGCCAGACCTCTCGGTGACGAGGTGACGCCGTGCGGCTACAGGGACCCGACCTCTCGGTGACGGGGTGACGCCTTGCGAATGCTGGACGTCAACGTCCTCGTCTACGCGCATCGCGCCGACGCCCACCCCGAGCATCTCGCGTTCGCGCGCTGGTTGATCGCGCTGGCCACCGGGGCCGAGGCCTTCGCCCTGTCCACCGTGGCTCTGTCCGGTCTGGTCCGGATCGTGACCAACTCCAGGTTGTTCCGTCGACCATCGCGCCTGGACGAGGTGTTCCTGTTCATCGACGAGCTCCGGCGGCGACCCACGGCGCGTCTCCTTCCCCCCGGACCCCGGCACTGGACCATCTTCGAGGACCTTTGCCGCAAGACCGAGGCCTCCGGCAAGCTCGTGGCCGACGCCTACCACGCGGCCGTCGCGATGGAGCACGGCTGCATCTGGGTGACCACCGACGCCGACTTCGCCCGGTTCCCGGGCCTACGGTGGGAGCACCCCCTCAAGCCCTGATGAGGCGCTCCGGATACGCGGAAAAGAAGCATCCTTTTTCAGCACCGCTCGTAATCTGGAAAGATAGCTCAACCCCCGCTGTCGGCGCGGCCTCAGGCTCACGTCCCGAGGTTCGACCGCTACTTTGGGACGAGGCACCAACCACAGCCTGGTCACGGCGCCGCCAGCACGTCCCACCAGCGGCGAGCCGAGGTGGCCATCTGGCGGGCGGGGGCGCCACGAACCGGCAACCGGGAGGATACCATGCGCTCGAATCTTGGAACCATTGGATTTTGTTTTGTCATCGCGGTTTCCTTGACCGTGTCTTCGGGCTGCGGGGGCGGCAGCGGCTCCGGGCCAGTCTGTGGGAACGGGGAGATCGAGACCGGCGAGGTCTGCGACGCCTCGGCGCTGGACGGCCAGGACTGCGCGGCCCTGGGGTTGGGTCAGGGCACCCTGGGCTGTACCTCGGAGTGCACCTTCGACACCAGCCAGTGCACCGGCGGCCCGGACTGCGGCGACGGGATCGCCGACGGGGCTGAGGATTGCGACGGCACCGACCTCGGCGAAGGGACCTGCGTCGACCTCGGCTTCGTCGCGGGGGATCTGGCTTGCACCAGCCAGTGCGCCTACGACACTTCCGGGTGCATCGACGGCGAGCTCTGTGGCGACGGCGAGATCCAGGCGCCCGAGGACTGCGACGGCACCGCGCTGGGCGGCGCCACCTGCGGCACCATCGGCCAGGGGGTGGGGACCCTCGGTTGCGCCGGTGACTGCACCTTCGATACCACCTCCTGTACGCTGTGTGGGGACGGCGCCTGCGTTGCCTCGGATGACGAGGACTGCTCGACCTGCCCCACCGACTGCGGCCTGTGCGCCGACTGCGGGGACGGCACCTGCGATGGCGGCGCCGGAGAGGACTGCAGTAACTGCCCGACGGACTGCGGGCTGTGCGCGAGCTGCGGGGACGGCACCTGCGATGGCGGCGCCGGAGAGGACTGCAGTAACTGCCCG
>CAYFWA010000386.1:183-1922 GCA_964346625.1 uncultured Myxococcales bacterium | reverse complement strand
ACGGACTGCGGGCAGTGCACGAGCTGCGGGGACGGGACCTGCGATGCGAACGAGGACTGCACGAGCTGCCCGACGGACTGCGGGCAGTGCACGAGCTGCGGGGACGGGACCTGCGACGCGAACGAGGACTGCACGAGCTGCCCGACGGACTGCGGGCAGTGCACGAGCTGCGGGGACGGGACCTGCGACGCGAACGAGGACTGCACGAGCTGCCCGACGGACTGCGGGCAGTGCGCGAGCTGCGGGGACGGGACCTGCGACGCGAACGAGGACTGCACGAGCTGCCCGGACGACTGTGGCGCATGCCCGACCTGCGGCGACGGCAACCTGGACCCGGGCGAGATCTGCGACGACGGCAACAACGTGGACGGCGACGGCTGCTCGGCGGATTGTCAGTCGGACGAGACCTGCGGCAACGGCATTTGCGACGAGCTGGCCGGCGAGACCTGCGCGAGCTGCGAGCAGGACTGCGGGAGCTGCGTGCCCGAGTGCTCCGACGGCGTGGACAACGACGGCGACGGCTTCATCGACTGGAGCCCGATGCCGGGGCAGGGGGATCCCGAGTGCTCCGGCCCGAACGACGACGACGAGTCGGCCTGAATCGCACCGGCCGGCGCGGGGAGCTGTGAGCCGCGAAATGTGCACGTTCTGGTCTTCACCCGGCGGCGCGACGCCGGAACCGCACGCCTCTCTCGGGTAGCCGTAGCCGAGAGCCTCTTCCACTCTCGGACGTTCGTGTCCGCCGGGGAAGACCGTTTATCTCTGCCGTGATGCACGTGATGCAGTAGCTCCCAGGTTCCCGTCGACATAGGTTCCCGTCGACATAGGTTCCCGTCGACATACCGCGACGAACGGATCGCGAGCGCATCCGCAGCGACCGACCGTGCCGTGCCGGCGGGTACGGTGACCAGCCGATTCAGAGAGCTGCGGATCAGCAGTCCGCCGAGCAGGTGATAGCGCTCTCGCTGTCGTCGCAGATGCCGTCGCCGCAGGAGCAGTCCGCCGGGCACAGCACGGCGGTCTCTCCCTGGTCGGCGTCGCAGGTGCCGTCTTCGTCACAGGCGCAGTCCTGCATGCAGCTCTGGGTGTTTTCGGTGGGGTCGCAGACCCCGTCGCCGCAGTAGCAGTCCACGCAGCTCAGAGCGGTCTCGCCCTGGTCCTCATCGCACACGCCGTCCGAGTCGCAGGAGCAGTCGGCCGAGCAGGTGCTCGGGTCCTCGGCCGCGTCGCAGACGCCGTCGCCGCAGGTGCAGTCTCCGCAGTTGGAGCTGTCCTCCCCGGCCGCCGGCTCGCAGGTGCCGTCGTTGTCGCAGGTGCAATCCGCGGCGCAGGTGTTGATGTCCTCGGAGTCGTCGCAGACCCCGTCGCCGCAGAAGCAGTCCGCGCAAAACAGCGCGGTCTCCCCCTGGGCCGCGTCACAGGTGCCGTCGTTGTCGCAGGCGCAGTCCTGCGGGCAGGAGGTCGCGGTCTCAACGGCGTCGCAGACGCCGTCGCCGCAGAAGCAGTCCGCGCAGTTGGTGTTGTCCTCCCCGGCCGTGGTGTCGCAGACGCCGTCGTCGAGGCAGGGGTCGCAGGCGTCGCCGGTGCCGTCGCCGTCGCTGTCGTCCTGCGAGGGGTTGGCGGTGTTCGGGCAGTTGTCGCAGGCGTCGCCGACGCCGTCGCCGTCGCTGTCGTCCTGTGAGGCGTTGGCGGTGTTCGGGCAGTTGTCGCAGGCGTCGCCGACGCCGTCGCCGTCGCTG
>CAYFWA010000386.1:0-83 GCA_964346625.1 uncultured Myxococcales bacterium | reverse complement strand
GGCGTTGGCGGTGTTCGGGCAGTTGTCGCAGGCGTCGCCGACGCCGTCGCCGTCGGAGTCGTCCTGGCTGGCGTTGGCGGTGG